>WLLM01000052.1 GCA_009700715.1 Actinomycetota bacterium | reverse complement strand
CCTGGGTGGCCATCAAAGATAATTCCGAACATGTCAAAAGTTTCGCGTTCGTTCCAGTTTGATCCGGCCCAAACTTCAACTAGTGAAGGAATATGTGGATCGGTATCAGGAACTGAGACTTCCAAACGAATACGTTGATTATTTGTTACTGATAACAAGTGATAAACCGCATGTAGCTCGCGATTGGTATCTTCTGGATAGTGAACTCCAGATACGCCCATCGACATTTCAAATTTCAATTTATCGCGCAAGATAAGTGCAACTTCAACTAAACGCTCGCGCTTGATGTGAAGCGTTAGTTCGCCACGATCAACGACAACGCGTTCAATGGCATCTGCAAAATCTGGATATGCACGTTCTAGATCATCAGTAACTTGATCGAAGTAACCGCCATATGGACGCTGTGATGAGCCCGCCGCTGCAGTTGCGCGTACTAGCCCGCCATAACCTGAGGTATCCCCCGTGCCGGCAGCGCCGAACATTCCGTGCTGATTTTCAGACATTTAAGCCAACAACCCCTTTAACTGATGGGTTGGAACAGCGGCCATGGCTGCGGCTTCAACTTCTTTAATAACTTTTTCGCGGTTAGGTCCGAGTTTTTCGTCGTAAATCTGATCGTGCAATTTAAGAATCGCATCCATCAACATTTCAGGACGTGGTGGGCAACCTGGAAGATAAATATCTACTGGTACTACGTGGTCAACGCCTTGCACAATTGCGTAGTTGTTAAACATTCCGCCAGATGATGCGCATGCACCCATTGCGATAACCCACTTTGGTGCAGCCATTTGATCATAAATCTGGCGAAGCACAGGAGCCATCTTGTTTGAAACGCGACCGGCAACGATCATTAAATCTGCTTGACGTGGGGATGCGCGGAAAACTTCCATTCCGAAACGTGCGAGATCGTAACGACCTGCACCTGCAGCCATCATCTCAATTGCACAACATGCCAAACCAAAAGTTGCTGGCCAAAGTGAGTTCTTGCGCATGTAACCTGCGAGTTTCTCAACTGATGTGAGAACGATTCCGCTAGGTAATTTTTCTTCTAATCCCACTCGAGACCTCCACGACGCCATACATATGCATATGCGACGAATACCGTTGCGATAAAGATTGCCATTTCAACTAAACCGAAAAGTCCAAGTTGATCAAATGTGACAGCCCATGGATAAAGGAAAACAATTTCAATATCGAAGATGATAAAAAGCATCGCAGTTAAAAAGTATTTGACTGGAAAACGTCCACCTTGTGCTGCTTGTGGTGAAGGTTCGATTCCGCATTCGTATGCTTCAAGCTTTGCGCGGTTGTAGCGGGCTGGACCCGTTAACGCTGCGGCGACGATAGAAAATGCAGCGAAGCCAAAGCCCACTGCGGCGATCGCCAGAATCGGAATATATGGATTACCGGTCACAAGCGAAATCCTAAGGTGGCCATAGGGGTGGTCGTGACCGTTACGCCTTCACGCCTCTGTGAACTGCAACAACTCCAAAAGTTAGGTTCTGCCAACCAACTTGGCTCCATCCGGCGGCCTCGATCTTGGCGGCGAGCGCCTCTTGATTTGGCCAGGCCCGGATCGATTCGGCCAGGTAGATATAGGCATCTGGGTTAGAAGAGGTCTTTTTGGCGATCGCTGGCAGGGCGCGCATCAAGTAATTGGTATAGATCTTTCGAAATGGAGCCCAAGTTGGGCTGGAAAACTCGGCTATGACGATCCGGCCGCCCTTTTTCGTCACGCGAAGGGCCTCTTTTAGGGCTTTTTCGGTATCTGAGGTGTTTCGCAGACCGAAAGAGATGGTGACAACATCGAATTCGCCATCGGGAAAGGGCAGATTTAAGGCATCGGCAAAGGTGAAGGGCAAGTGGGGACGGGCTTTTCGGCCGGCAGCCAGCATTCCTTCAGAGAAATCAGCTGGAATCACATCGGCGCCCGCGGCAGCCAGCGGCTCTGAGCTAGATCCCGTGCCAGCGGCCAGGTCGAGGATCTTCATCCCAGGCTTAGGGGCGATGATCGCGGTGGTTGCACGGCGCCAAGCCTTGGTCTGGCCCAGGCTGAGCAGGTCATTTACTAGGTCATAGCGCTTGGCCACGCCATCGAACATTGCGGCGACTTCGTCCGGGTTCTTATCCATATTTGCGCGCGACATAGGCGCAGTCTCTCGCAAGAGTAGGCTCCTCCACAACTCAAAGACGTTATTTATAGCCAAGGTTTTAAGTTACGAAGGGTGGCACTTATGTCGATCTCAACTGGATCACTTCGCGCAGCGGTATTTCCTCGAAGCTCCGCGCTAACTCATGCCACATTTATCGTCGGCGGCACCTTATTTATCGCAGCGCTCGCACAAATCGCGATTCCAGTTCCGGGTTCTCCTGTTCCTGTCACAGGCCAAACACTTGCGGTTTATTTAATTGGAACTACTTACGGTGCGCGACTCGGTTTTGCAACATTTGCAACTTATCTATTAGCCGGAATCGCTGGTGCTCCAGTATTTGCAGCATCAACTGGTGCGACAAGTCATGGTCTGGCACGTATCACCGGTGCAACTGGTGGTTACTTAATCGGGATGTTGGTTGCATCATTCGTTCTCGGTGCACTCGCCGATCGTAAAGCAGACCAGAAATTTAAAACTTCATTTCCTGCGCTAACTTTGGGAAGCGCCATTGTCTTTGCCTTTGGATTGATCTGGTTAAAAACATCGCTAGATCTTTCTTGGGCTAAAACAATTAGCGCAGGCCTTACTCCATTTATCTTCGGTGAACTTTTAAAGATCGCAATCACTGCAACATCCTTGCCACTTATCTGGCGCAAGATTGCAAATAAGTTAAACCGATAATTTAATTTCGTATGCCGCAACTTATCCCCGTTACTACTGCACGCCTTGGCGAGCATTTGCCATTGCTCGAGCTGCTTCCAGATAGCGCACCCGTTACTTGGGTTCGTGGTGGCGATGGTTTGGTTGGTTGGGGAAGTTACGCATCTACAACAGTTAGCGGAGCAAATAGATTTAACGATGCCCGCACTTGGTGGCATAAACAGCTGGAAAAACTAGCGATTTCGGACTCAGTCCACACAAGTGGCTCTGGCCCAATTCTCTTCACATCTTTCTCGTTCGACGAAAGCGAAGAATCCGTACTTGTCATCCCCGAAATTGTCGTTGGTATGCGCAACGGAAGTTCTTGGATCACTTGGATTGGCGATCAAGCACAGCCAAAGCTCGCGGAAAGTGCGCAGTACTTAGAAGATGCCGAATACAACTGGGGTGATGGATCGCTCAGCCCAGCCGAATGGCAGATGCGGGTTGCGCAAGCGATTAAGGAAATTGAAAGTACCAAACTTGAAAAAGTTGTTCTCGCTCGCGATTTAAAAGTTAACTCCCATCGCGCAATTGATCCTAGAAAAATCCTTCGCAATCTCAGCGCCGAATATCCATCGACATGGATCTTTGCCGTCGATGGCTTGATCGGTGCAACACCTGAACTCTTACTCCGCCTGTCTCGCGGCATGGTTACATCACGCGTACTTGCCGGAACGATTAGCAAAACCGGTGATGATGAAAAAGATTTGGCACTGGCTGCTTCTCTTGCGCGGTCTTCAAAAGATTTAGAAGAACACGAGTACGCCGTGCGTTCGGTTGCAGATGCTTTAGAACCATTCTGTACATCAACAAACGTGCCAGAGTCTCCATTTGTATTGCACTTAGCAAACGTTATGCACCTTGCGACCGACGTGACCGGTGCGCTAATTGAGAGCAAAAAGAGCGTTGATGCTTTTACAATTCTTGAAAAGTTACACCCATCTGCTGCAGTCTGCGGAACTCCTACGGAAATCGCGGCAAAGATAATTAAGGATATTGAAGGAATGTCACGTGGTCGCTATGCCGGTCCCGTTGGCTGGCTCGATGCGCGTGGAGATGGCGAGCTAGGTATCGCACTTCGTTGTGGGCAAATTACCTCGAACGAAATCAGGATCTTTGCTGGCTGCGGAATTGTTGCGGGATCTAATCCTGAAAAAGAGTTAAGTGAGAGCAACGCGAAATTTGCGCCAATGCGCAGTGCGCTTTCTTAAAGCGAATTCATCTTTCCGGCAAGATCCTTAATCAAATCGGCATTTACGTCACGATTAGGTACATCAAGGACCACAACGCTTAACCCTTCAACTTTTGCTTTGAGTTCTTTTACTAAATCAGATGCATTATTGATCCGCTTTGAGTTGATGCCCATGGATGCTGCAATCGCTGCAGGGTCCAAGCCGTGTGGTGTCCCGAAGACTTGTTCAAAGCCATCAACACCGCGTTGCGGCAACGTTGAGAAAATTCCGCCGCCATCGTTGTTGATAACAAAAATCTTTAGGTTTACTTGGTCATGATGAATTAGCCCAGTTAAATCGTGTAAGAAAGCTAAATCTCCCAGAACTGCCACGGCTGATCCATGTTGCGTTGCGATACCCGTGGCTGTTGAAATATTGCCATCGATTCCTGCAAGTCCACGATTGGCATAAGTCGTAATTGCAGAGCGTGCCGAGGCGAAGGCTTCGAAATCTCTAATTGGACGTGATGAGGCAATAAATAAAGTGGTTTTGTCGGGAAGGTTAGCTGCAATTTCGCGAGCAATAAGTGGCTCAGACCAGTTGGAAATATCTTTAACTACTTTTGCGGTGCGCTCGGAATATTTCTGCCACTTAGCGATCCACTCTGGATCAGCAGGTGCGACATAAAGTTCAGGTAAATCAGTAAAACGTTTGTCAGCTAGTCGGTCAGAATCAACAGTTGCGATTCGAGGATCAATTACAAAGCTATAGCGTGCCGCCTTGATAAGTGCGTTAACTGATCTAGAAAGCGTTGTACGACCTATAATGATTACGGTATCTGGCGCTAAATCTTTTGCGATTGGTGTTGCAGTTAGAAATAAACTGGCGTGGGCATTTGCCAGTGAAAATGTAAGTGGGTCTTCACTAATAACTGGCCAGCCAAGTGAATCAATAAAACTATTTACGGCGTCGACTTCAAGTCCGCCGCGATCATGGCCAATTACCAATAAGCCACGTGTTGATTTACTAGTAAGAGTTCCGGCTTTCTTGCGATCAAAAACTCTTGGTGGATTTACCTTCAATCCATCTAGCCAGGTTTCGTCATCATCGCCCAGAAGTGGTTCTTCAAATTGCACATTGATGTGTACGGGACCAGTTTGCAAAGCATTTAATGGAAGTTCGAGTGGATATGCTCCACCAGAGACATCTGAGAAGTATCGAACTGCTTTGCCGAAGATGCGCGCTTGTTCGGTTGTTTGGTTTGCGCCAGTGCGACGAAGTTCTGCGGGGCGATCAGCAGTAATTACAAAGAGTGGAATATTCGAGTGCGATGCTTCAAGAACCGCAGGGTGGTAATTCGCAACCGCGGTTCCGCTAGTGCAAATAACAGGTACAGGACGATTGCTTGCCTTGGCTAAACCAAGTGCGTAAAAGGCAGCGGTTCGTTCATCAATGCGAATATGTAACTTAATTAAGCCGCGCTTTTGCGCAGCAACTAGCGCCAGGGATAACGGTGCATTGCGAGAACCGGGAGAGATAACGGCATCTGTTATGCCGGCTTCCAGAATTTGGCGAATGATTACGCGGGAAAGTTGGGTAGCTTGATTCATGCGATTAGCTCCCACGTTTCCATGAGGCGATCTTGCCACCATTTATATCTTTCTGGCGAAACTTCTAAACCGTCAAATTTTGGCTCGATCCGCTTTACTTCAATTTCTCCATCAACGATGGGGAGGTCACCAATATTTGCGGAAAGCAGAGATCCAGTTGCTAGGCCGCAATCGAAATTTATCTCTTTAAAAGAGGCAGCTAAAGCGAGACCGTTAGCAATTCCGACAGCGCTTTCTAAGGCGCTTGAAATAACGATCGGTAAATTGTGGTGCTCCGCTAATTTGTGAGCACGTACGATTCCGCCGAGTGGTTGAACTTTAAGCGCCAAGATATCGACAGCTCCGTTTAAATCAACTTTGAATGGATCGGCAGATTTTCTAAGAACTTCATCACCGGCGATCGGAATATTCACCTTTAGCTTTGCCTTAAGTTCACGCAACTCTTCTACGCTTTGGCAAGGTT
>WLLM01000051.1 GCA_009700715.1 Actinomycetota bacterium | reverse complement strand
TGAGATCTTCTTATGGTTATGGCGAGATTGCGCCCAAGCTTTAGCAAACTCTTCATCGTTAACGAGGCCGGCTTCTTGCAACCGGAAGATAATTGCTTGCGCAACATCATCTTCTACGCCCCGGGTCTTTAGGTGAGCGAGAAGCTCGCCCTTACTTTTCGCACGAGTAACCAGAGCGTTTAGCGCAATGGTGTGTGCTACTTCGTAAGGGTCGGAGCCTTCGCCTCTTGCAACCTTTACAAAATCAAGGCTAATTAGAAATCAACCTCTGCTGCAGCTTCATCGATCGCCGCTACGAGCTCGGCATCAACTTCGATCGGCACAAAGTGTGCACGGATCTTGGTCTCGATCTCATTAGCTAGATCTGGGTTATCGAGAAGGAATGCACGAGAATTTTCCTTGCCCTGTCCCAACTGATCGGCTTCGTATGTGTACCAAGCGCCAGCCTTCTTAACGACTCCGATTTCAACGCCGAGGTCGATGAGTGAACCTTCGCGTGAGATACCTGTGCCGTAGATGATGTCGAATTCTGCTTGCTTAAATGGTGGAGCCATCTTGTTCTTGACGACCTTAACGCGGGTGCGGTTACCGACGGATTCGGTGCCATCCTTAAGAGTTTCGATGCGACGGATATCTAGGCGAACAGATGCGTAGAACTTAAGTGCTTTACCGCCTGTTGTTGTCTCAGGTGAACCGAAGAAGACGCCGATCTTTTCGCGAAGCTGGTTGATGAAGATCGCTGTTGTCTTTGATTGGTGAAGTGCGCCAGTAATCTTGCGGAGCGCTTGTGACATAAGGCGTGCTTGCAAGCCCATATGTGAATCGCCCATTTCTCCTTCGATTTCAGCGCGTGGTACAAGTGCTGCAACTGAGTCGACCACCACGAGATCAAGTGCGCCAGAACGGATCAACATATCCATAATTTCTAGCGCTTGTTCACCAGTGTCTGGTTGTGAAACAAGAAGTGCATCGATATCAACGCCGAGCTTCTTTGCATACTCTGCATCGAATGCATGCTCTGCATCGATAAATGCGCAGATACCGCCGGCCTTTTGAGCGTTTGCAATTGCGTGCAAGGTAAGAGTTGTCTTACCTGAAGATTCTGGTCCGTAGATTTCTACGATACGTCCGCGTGGTAGACCGCCGATACCGAGTGCGATATCTAGTGCGATAGAACCGGTTGGAATAACTTCGATGATCGCATTTTGACGATCAGACATTTTCATTACTGAGCCCTTGCCAAATTGACGTTCGATCTGGGCGAGTGCGGTGTCGAGCGCCTTTTGGCGATCGGAGGTGTTTTTCTCTTCGGCTTTATTTGCTTTATCAGCAGCCACGTTTTGCTCCTTTAGATAAGAACGTCTATGCGTGATGCATATTCGTTGGTAGTCGGCCCAGAAGGTACGGAAGGCCGCCGACGGCCTACGAGGCTTATAGAGAGCCTGTGGGCGGAAAGCGGAACCGCTCTGGTTGTGCAGGGATAACTTTATCCGAACATCTGTTCGAAAGGTAGCAGGCGCCACTGACAGCGCCTTTAGGCGTGTCGCGTGGGAGGATTCGAAACGTGTTGATCCTGCTGCCGCCGTCTGAGAAGAAGGCTGAAACCAGCAAGCCAACGCCTGCGATCAACGTCTATTCAGGCGTCCTTTACCAGGCTCTTGGCTGGGCCACGCTTAGCCCTGCGGCACGTAAGCGGGCTGCGAGCGCAGTCGTGATCATCTCAGCCAAGTACGGCGCCGTACGCCCAGACCAGTTGATCGAGAGCTACAAGGCGAAGATCGATAACAACGCGATGCGCGAGCCGGTTTCTAAAGTTCTAGACCTAATCAAGTCCCCGCTGATCGTGGACTGCCGTTCATCTACTTATAAAACTATTTGGCACTCCCCTATAGATAAGACCGTTGAGATTCAGATTTCAACTGTGGTCGATGGCGTACGCAAAGTCGTTACTCATATGTCGAAGAAGACCCGTGGGGAAATCGCGCGCTTACTTCTGCAATCCCGATCTTTGGCCAAGACGCCCGAAGATTTATACGCAATCGTTTCGGAGACTTACCCGTGCGCGCTGACGCCGAGTGACGGAGTTAATCCTTGGGTCTTGGAAGTAATCGCGGTCTGACGGGCTACTTGTATTTTTCAGTTTCTATTGGGCACTGCTTACAAACCGCGCGCCAGATTTCGGCAGCTTCAAATCCATCTTTAAGCGCTTCATCGACAGTACGGCTACCGAGCTCGCTAATTGCAATATCTTGAGAAAAAGATGGCGCCCATTGCGCACCGAACGAAAGCGTTAAACGTTCGCGAAGATCTGAAATCCGCATAAGAAATTTAGAACAGTGTGCGATCGACTAAGAGCTCTGCTTGTTCGCGTGACTGTGCAGGAGTTAGCGGTTGGAGCGCTTGGCCCATTAACCATCGCATTGCAACGCCAGTGCCGGCCGCTGACTTAGTAGCTCCAAATAGGCACTTAGCGAGATCTACATAAAGCGGGTGTTCGGCATGTGCCAGCATTTCGGTGAGCGCTTCTTTATCGTGGATGCGCATGGAAGACAGGGCGCCATCGGTTGAAATATAAAGTGAGAGTTTTTCAAGCGCGTCGGCAGGAGTTCCGGCCTTATTGGCTAGATCGATCATGAACTCAACTTCGGCGGTAATCAGCGCTGAGATAACCGCCGCTTTGTCACGGTAATGGTTATATAAAGTTGCGCGCGAAACCTGTGATGCATCTGCAATTTCGATCATGGAAATATTTGATAAACCAAATTGGGAAATTAATTTCTTAGCGCCTTCTAAAATTGCGCTTTCGGTACGGCGGTGAGTTGCGCCTTGGGTGGCGTACTTAGGCTGCGTCGACAACGGACAACTTCGCACTCTCTTGAGACTTGAGCTCAAGTGAGACGTTGGCAATCACAGATGAAAGAGTTAAGTCGAGGGCTTCGCATATCGCATTTAATAGTTCGGAAGATGCTTCCTTCTGACCGCGTTCTACTTCAGATAAATAACCAAGTGAGACTCGGGCTTCGCGAGCAACATCGCGCAAAGTGCGTGACTGCTCGGTGCGGGCAGCGCGAAGAGATTGGCCAACTGCGGTGCGTAATAGCGCCATGGTGGTCATCCCTTCTCCTGCTTATCTCGTTGTCTAAGGATACGCGCAAATGAGGCGATCGCGCTGGCTACAGTGGCGTTTCGCACAACTTCACGTTCGCCAGATAGCGAAAGTTCGATTACTTGAACGACTGGGCCGACAAAAGCCACAAAGACGCGACCGGCATCAGAGCCATCAGCTGGTCCCGGGCCTGCAACACCAGTAGTTGCGATTGCCCAAGTTGAACCGAAAGATTTATTGGCGCCGCGTCCCATTTCAATTGCTACTTCTTCACTTACAACGGTGCGCTCTGCGATAACTGATTCGTCAACACCTAAATGTGAAACCTTTATATCTGGACGGTAAGCGGTTATCGAACCTAGAAAAACATCAGATGCGCCAGGAACAATTGTGAGCGCATTACTTAGTCCACCCGCCGTAAGTGATTCGGCCGTTGAAAGAGTTTCACCACGAGCGCGCAGAGAGTCATGAATATCGGAGATTAGCCCGAGAATCTCATTTGCTAACGCCATTGTGACTCCGTATTAATTGTTGGTAACTGCAGGTTTGAAAGCAGATCGTACATAGTACGCACCAGTAACGATAGTGAGCGCAATCGCGATATACATAAAACCATCGCGGAACCAATAAAGAGATGGGCTAAGGGGTAGAACGTAAAAGCCGGTTCCAAATCCTTGGAAGGTTGCCTTAATCTTTCCGCCTTTATTTGCCGGAATAACTCCGCGCTTAACTATCGATAATCTAAAGAGGGTAATTCCGATTTCGCGAGCCAGAATTACAATCGTAATCCACCATGGCATGCGACCCAGAATCGAAAGACATACCATCGCAGTTCCTACCATTGCCTTATCGGCAACTGGGTCAAGGAACTTACCTAGTTCGGTAATTTGCTGGCGACTACGCGCTAACTTTCCATCGACAATATCTGTAAGTCCTAGAATAAAAAATATCCACCAAGAGATAATCTGCCAGTTGTAATCATCTCCGCCATTCATGAACAGAGCTACCGCTCCAAATGGAATTAAAACTAAACGAGCGATAGTTAGTGAGTTTGGTGTAATAAAGGCGGGCACGTTCACAGCGCTCGTGCCACCAAATCTGCGCCCATTGAATCAATCACCACAGCATCAATATATTGGCCGACCTTGAAATCAGTACCGATAAATGAGGTCGTGCCATCTACCTCGGGGCCTTGATGTGCGGCACGGCCTTCTTGGAGCTCTTCATCCTCAACTAATACCCGAACAGTCTCGCCAATTCGGGCGCTGGCGCGCAGCGAAACCATCTCATCAGCCAAAGATGAAAGAGCTTCGACGCGTTGGCGAATGACTTCTTCTTCAACTTTATCTGTCAGATCGAGTGCCTCGGTATTGTCTTCATCGGAGTAACCGAAGATGCCGATCGCATCTAATTTAGCGGCGCTAATAAAGTTAGCAAGATCGTCATAATCCGCTTGCGTCTCCCCCGGGAATCCGACAATAAAGTTCGAGCGGATGCCGGCTTCTGGCGATAAAGCTCTGATCTGAGTAATCAGATGCAAGAACTTTTCAGAATCTCCGAAGCGGCGCATGCGTCGCAAAACAGTTGGACTTGTGTGTTGGAAAGAGAGATCAAAGTAAGGAGCAATTTTCTCGTTTTCGATCATCGCTTGAAGAAGCGAGGGTCGCATTTCAGCTGGCTGTAAATATGAAAGTCGAACTCGCTCGATACCTTCGATGGCAGCAAAGTCAGGAAGTATCTTCTCCATCAACTTTAAATCGCCCAAATCTTTGCCGTATGAAGTCGTATTTTCACTAACTAGGAAGAGCTCTGTAACTCCATTCTTGGCGAGCCACTTACCTTCTTCAATAATCTCAGTTGGTTTACGTGAGATAAATGAACCCCGGAAATATGGAATGGCGCAGAAAGAACAACGGCGATCGCAACCCGATGCAATCTTTAACGGCGCCCAAGGAGCTTCACCTAAACGTTTGCGAAATAGCGAACCACCGGCTCCAAGTGTCGATGCATAAGACTCGTCAATCGCTTCTTGTCGGGCAGCGGGACGATCTGCAGGTGCGATCGGTAAAAGTGATCTGCGATCTCGTGGAACATGTGGGGTGTGAGCATTTCCGGAAACAATTGATTGCAAGCGCGCAGAAATATCTTGGTAATCATCAAAGCCCAAGATTCCATCTGCTTCGGGAAGCGCTTTGGCTAACTCTTGTCCGTAACGCTCGGCCATACATCCAACGGCAACAACAGCACGCGTGGTTCCGTGACCTTTAAGTGAATTTGCCTCAAGAAGTGCGTCAATTGAATCTTTCTTAGCGGATTCAATAAAGCCACATGTATTTACAACTGCTACTTCAGCGTCTTCCACATCGCTAACCAAGGTCCAACCATCTGCGGCTAGGCGACCTGCAAGTTCTTCGGAGTCGACTTCGTTGCGGGCACAGCCCATAGTAACGATTGCAACGGTCCGACTCATTTGTCAGATGGTACAGCGTGTAGAGATTACTTGGATCTAAAAGTCTTGCGAATCTCCTGATTGCGCGCACCGAGAGGGGCTAATTTTTCTCCATTTAGAGTTAAATCCAGATCTCCGGCATTACTTAGATAAATGCTGATCGAAGTTGGTGCGTTAAAACTCTTGCTATCTCCTTGGAACATCGGTCCCTTGAATAAATGCTGGCCATCGACGACGACATCAACATTTGAGTTGCCTCTAGTTGCTGAAATCGTTAGCTTCATTTCTCCAGTGGCCGAAGGAGCAACGTTTTCAGTTTCCGCCGACTGCGAAGGCTGAACCGATGCTGAAACGCTTGGGGTTGCTGTTGCAGACTTGGAAGCAGTAGCCACTGGAATCACTGTTGTCTTTGAATTAGAAATAACTATCTGCCCGACACCTATTGCTGCCAGAACAACCACTGAAGCAAGTGCCAGCGTTTTTGGAGATATTGATTTACGTTCAGTTGGAATTCGGGTTACATTGTTTTCCACCAACATATCGTGGATTTT
>WLLM01000050.1 GCA_009700715.1 Actinomycetota bacterium | reverse complement strand
GCTTCTTCTTGAGCCAAGACAACAACGCGTCGGGCTCGATCGGTAAAGCGCTCAAACATGGGCAAGGCTCCTTCTATTGGTTTCTAGCTTTGAACTGTGTCAAGCCTATAACCCAACGCAGGGAAGACGCGAGGTGGATGGCTTGTACCCCTTAGAACCCCAGATTTAGCGGGGATATTCCCTATTGGGCCTACTTGTGGGGCTATTTAATGGATTAGAGAGTCAGGAGCATGCGGGTATTGCCAAGGGTATTTGGCTTTGCCGCTTCGAGATCCAAGAACTCAGCTACACCGGCATCGTATGAACGAAGGAGTTCTTGATAAACATCTGGCGCAACGGGCGTTCCTTCAATTTCAACAAAACCGTGGCGACCAAAGAATTCAGTTTGAAAAGTTAGGCAGAAAATTCTTTCAACTCCAACAATGCGGGCGCGTTCAATAATTTTTTCGAGAAGTTGGTGACCAATTCCTTTTTTATGAAAGTTTTTATCGACAGCAACTGTGCGAACTTCGGCTAAATCATCCCATAAAACGTGGAGTGCGCCGCAACCAATTACTTTTCCATCGACTTCAGCAACAGTAAATTCCTGAACGCTTTCGTAGAGCGTAACTGTCTCTTTCGAAAGCATCTGGCCTGGTGCCGCGTATGAATCTACTAACTGGCGAATTGCCTTTACATCGCTAGTGCGCGCGGGACGAATATTTACCATGAGAAATTCTTTTATTAATCTATTTCTGGCTTAACAAGTGGGAAGAGAATTGTTTCGCGAATTCCGAGGCCAGTAAGCGCCATCAATAAACGATCAACGCCCATTCCCATTCCACCGGTTGGTGGCATAGCAAATTCCATAGCGCGCAAGAAATCTTCATCAACTTGCATCGCCTCTAAGTCGCCCTTGGCGCCCAGTGTTGCTTGTTCCACTAAACGCTCGCGTTGAATAACTGGGTCAATTAATTCGGAGTAGCCAGTTGCAAGTTCAAAGCCATCTACGTACAGATCCCATTTTTCGACAACGCCAGGAATCTCGCGATGTGCGCGAACTAGAGGAGATGTATCGACTGGGAATCCCATAACAAATGTAGGCTCGATTAATTGATCTTTTGCCACATGCTCAAAGATCTCTTCGGCTAATTTGCCGGTAATCCACTTTGGATCAATCTTCATGCCTAATTTTGTGGCGATCTTCTTTAAATCATCAATTGGAGTAAGCGCTGTAACGGTTTCGCCAACACCTTGTGAAATGGCGTCATAAAGTGAAATCTCTTTCCACTGTCCGCCGAGATCTGCTTTACGGCCGTCATGATGTGTAACGACATGTGAACCAGCAACCGCCATCGCTGCATTTTGAACTAGTGAACGAGTTAAATCTGCAATCGAGCGCCAATCACCGTATGCCTGATAGCTCTCGATCATTGCAAACTCTGGAGAGTGTGACGAGTCTGCGCCTTCGTTACGGAAGTTACGGTTGATTTCAAATACGCGCTCAATACCACCAACTACACAACGCTTAAGGAATAGTTCAGGCGCAATACGCAAGAAGAGATCCATATCGTAAGCATTTGAGAAAGATTTAAATGGACGTGCCGCAGCTCCACCATGCATGACTTGCAACATTGGTGTTTCAACCTCAATAAAGTCTTGTGCGCTAAAAGTCTCGCGTAGAGATTTCATTACTGCAGGACGTAGACGCGCATTTGAGCGCGCTTCATCGCGAACAATTAGATCTACATAACGCATACGTACACGCGTTTCCTCAGACATTGGCTTGTGATCATTTGGTAGAGGACGTAGTGACTTTGCTGCCATCGCATAAGAATTAGCCAAAATAGAAAGTTCGCCGCGCTTTGAGGTAATGATTTCTCCGGTAACGCTGACGATATCTCCAAGGTCGATATCACTCTTCCAGGAATCTAAAACTTCTTGACCGACTTTATCTAGCGAGAGCATCGCTTGAAGTTCAGTGCCATCGCCTTCGCGCAGCGTTGCAAAGCAGAGCTTGCCAGTATCGCGCTTAAAAATTACGCGGCCGGTAAGGCTTTGGATATCTCCTGTGGTTTTATCGGTCTCAAGGTCGGCGTACTTCTTGCGAACATCAGCGAGTGAAGATGTCCGAGCAACGGCGACTGGATACGGCTCAACGCCGCGTTCGATTAAGCCAGCGCGCTTTTCACGGCGGATGCGAAGTTGTTCTGGCAGATCATCTTCGACTGGCGCTTGTGGTTCGTTGCTCATAATGGCGAGAGTCTACCTATTAGATATTTCGCTCGTGGATCAGGCGCAGGCCGATTAGCGTGAGATCAGGCTCATGCTCATCAATAGTTTCGGCGACGCCAATGATTAGCGGGGCAAGGCCACCAGTAGCGATAACAGTTGGTGCTTGGTCATAACTCTCTGCCAATTCGGCGGTGATGCGATCGACCAAACCATCAACTTGGCCGGCAAATCCAAAGATCGTTCCAGATTGCAACGCTTCGACGGTGTTCTTTCCGATAACGCTCTTTGGGCGAATCAATTCAACTTTACGCAATTGCGCAGCGCGCGCAGCGAGAGCATCAACTGATATTTCAATACCTGGGGCAAGTGCACCACCAAGGAATTCGCCCTTTGGTGAAACGACATCGAGATTTGTGGAAGTTCCGAAATCAACCACTATCGCCGGACCGCCATAAAGGGCGTGAGCCGCCAAAGTATTAACGATGCGATCCGCGCCGATCTCTTTCGGGTTATCAACTAAAAGTGGAACGCCAGTCTTTGTACCAGGTTCAACAATCGTTGTTGGAATCTTCGAAAAGTAAGAAGCAATCATCGTACGAAGTTCGCGCAAAGTTGCGGGAACGGTTGAGCAGATTGAAAGCCCGGTTACTTCGTAATCCGCAACTAGTGCATGGAACTGCAGCCAGAGTTCATCAGCGGTTGTGCGTGGGTCGGTCTTAACGCGCCAAGAGCGCACGAGTTCTTCACCGTCAAAGATTCCTAAGACGGTATTGGTATTTCCGACATCAACTGTTAACAACATAACTACTCCGCTCTCAGATCTAGACCAATATCAAAAACAGGTGCTGAATGAGTAAGTGCTCCAATTGCGATGTAATCAACACCACTTTCGGCATATGAACGCGCACTCTCAAAAGAAATTCCGCCAGATGCTTCAAGTTTGCAGGCTCCGTTAACAAATGCCACTGCTTCTTTACATTGCGCAGGGCTCATATTGTCGAGCAGCACAAGATCAGGCTTTTGCGGCAAGACATCACGCAATTGATCGAGCGTATCTACTTCGATTTCGATCTCTGAATCAGGGTATAAAGCGCGTACTTTGGCGAAGGCTTCTATAACTCCACCAGCTGCAGCAATGTGATTATCTTTAATTAGAGCTGCATCGCTTAGCGTCATGCGATGGTTGGTACCACCACCCATTCGTACCGCGTACTTTTCGAGAACCCGCATACCTGGCGTAGTTTTGCGGGTGTCACGTACCTGACAATTTGTACCTCTTACTTCATTAACCCAAGCGCTAGTAAGTGTTGCAACGCCACTTAAATGGCTAAAGAAGTTAAGTGCGGTGCGCTCGGCTAATAAAATTGCACGAGTGTTTCCAGAAACGCTAAGCAAGATATCTCCAGCTATTACGCGATCGCCATCGTTCTTAACTCTAGTAATTTCAGTAAGGCCAACTTCTCGTAATACCGCTTCGGCAACTTCGATTCCTGCGATCACACCGCTCTTACGTGCAGTGAAATCAGCTTTCGATATCACACTAGCGTCAATCGTGGCAACGGAAGTTATATCTTCACCACCCGCCAGATCTTCAGCAAGGGCTGCTTTAATTAATTCAATATCAGATTTCGAAAGGGTCATTACTTTCCTACCTCCTGATAGCTAGTAGTCCAGTCTCCGCGCTTATCTAATTGCTGCACAATGCGCTTTCGCCAATTGCTTTCAGTATTTGGGAAATCTTCACGCCAATGAGAACCTCGAGTCTCTTGACGAATAAGAGCAGCTTTCAGAATCGCTTGTGCCAATTGAAAGAGATTAGTCGTCTCCCATGCTTCAACACATGGCTTATCGCTAGTGCGATCTTGGATACGAGTTAAATCTGCGCTGGTTTGAAGGAGTGAATCCGATGAACGCAATACACCTGCACCGCGGCTCATACTCAACTGCAATTCGCGACGAGTATCTGGATCTAGCAAAACGCTTTCGGAATTGTTTTCAATTGGTTCGCTATGTTCAGGCAGGTTGCCGGCGATATCTGCAGCGATACGTGCGCTGAAAACTAGTCCTTCAAGTAGCGAATTTGAAGCTAAACGGTTAGCACCGTGGACACCAGAACAAGCCGTTTCGCCACAGGCATAGAGACCTTTAACGCTGGTACGGCCATTTAAATCCACACGTACTCCCCCTGATGCGTAATGCGATGCGGGAGCAACCGGAATCAAATCTTTCGCAGGATCAATTCCGTGAGCGATGCAAGATGCGTAGATTGTTGGGAAGCGCGCTTCAAATCCCGATAGGTGGCGAACATCTAACCAAACATGATGTGCACCGGACTTATTCATGGTGCGCATTGATGCGATTGCAACGACATCGCGTGGTGCAAGTTCTGCCAATTTATGTTCGGCAACCATAAAACGTTCCCCGGCATCGTTAAGTAAATAAGCGCCTTCACCACGAACCGCTTCGCTAATCAAAGGTTGCTGACCTTGAGTGTTGTCGCCAAGCCATAGAACAGTTGGATGGAATTGAATAAATTCAACATCAGCAACTTTTGCACCAGCACGAAGTGCGAGGGCAACGCCATCTCCAGTAGAAACTGATGGATTGGTTGTTTGCGCAAAAACTTGTCCAAGCCCACCGGTTGCAAGAACTACCGCCTTGCCAAGTGCTCGCCCAACTCCATCACGGCTTCCTGCACCAATAACGTGAAGAGTTACTCCACAGACCGAACCATTGGCATCTTTAATCGCATCTAAGACAAGTGCATGTTCTACCACTTCAATTTCAGGATCATCGTGAACAGCGGCAAGCAGCGCTCTTGAAACTTCGGCACCGGTTGCATCTCCGCCGGCATGCAAGATGCGATTACGTAAATGTCCACCTTCCCGAGTCAAGGAAATTTCACCACTGGCTTCGGTATCAAAGATCGCGCCGCGTTCGATTAATTTACGAACAGCTTCTGGCCCTTCGGTAACAAGTACGCGCACCGCTTCTTCATCGCATAAATCAGCGCCCGCAACCAAGGTATCTTTCAAATGTTGATCGGGCGTATCTCCTGGGCCAAGTGCTGCAGCAATCCCGCCTTGTGCCCATTTAGTAGAGCCTTCATCGACCTTCGATTTGGTAACTATTAATACGGAAAGCCCATAAGTGCGTGCTTGCAATGCGGTTGTTAATCCAGCGATTCCGGAACCAACAACAATTACATCTGCTTGGGCGGTCCAGCCAGGAGCAGGCGCTAACAACTTCATCGCGTGGCCCCTAACTTCATCTCCATATTGTCGATCAAACGAACCCCATTTAGCCAACCGGCGATAATTGCACGCTTGTTTTGCGTCACATCAACGGCCTTCGAAAAATCATTTTCATCGATTATCTCTGCGTAATCCAATTCAAAGCCTATTTGTGATTTTGCTACTGACTGCAAAGCGCTTTCGGCAGATTCCACATCTTTCGATTGGCGAGCTGTGTTGAGCGCCCGAAATAGAACTTGAGCTTGTTCACGAGCGCTTTGATCTAGACGCACATTGCGTGAAGACATCGCAAGCCCATCTATCTCGCGGATAGTTGGAGCTGCAACAATCTGTAGATCAAGTTTAAGTTCGCTAACTAACTTTTTGATCAACGTTAACTGCTGAAAATCTTTCTCGCCAAAAATTGCTATCTCGGGCCTTACCAATTCAAATAACCTTGCAACAACGGTTACAACGCCATCAAAGTGGCCGGCGCGGTTTGCGCCTTCATAGATATCTCCGAGAGCTCCTGCGGATCGGCGCGCAAAGCCTTCAGGATAGATTTCTTCATATTTAGGAAACCAAAGATGTGTAACTCCGGCATCTGCAGCAATTTCAATGTCGCGATCTGGAGTGCTTGGATATTTAGCTAAATCATCGCTATCT
>WLLM01000005.1 GCA_009700715.1 Actinomycetota bacterium | reverse complement strand
CGCCAACTCGGCGAGTCTGATCGCGGTTAGGGGAGTGAGCTCTGCTGGCTTTAAGACCACTGTATTTCCAGCCGCTAGCGCTGCAGAAAATCCCCAGCTGGCGATTGGCATAGGAAAGTTCCAAGGAACAATTATTCCGACAACTCCGATCGGCTCTTTAAAGGTTATATCTACACCGCCGGCAACTGGAATTTGCTTACCGAAAAGTCTTTCCGGGGCGCCTGCGTAATAGTTAAGAACATTGGCTACGTTATCGGCTTCCCAAAGAGCATTACCGCGAATATGTCCTGAGTTATTGATTTCAATCTGCGCCAACTCTTCACGGTGTGCGGTAACTAGAGATGAAAAGCGGCGTAGTAAATTCGCACGATCGCCAGGGGAGACGTTCTTCCAAGTCAAGAAAGCTTTAGCTGCGCGCGCAATTACCGCATCAGTTTCAGCGATATCTGCTTCATGTAACTGAGTAACTAACTTTTCGGTGGCAGGGTTGATTACATCAAAAGTGGTGGACACGTTTTAGAACCTTTCGAAGTTGCGGAATAATTCCCAATCGGTAACTGCTTTGCTGTAAGCAGCTATTTCAACCTTTGCCATATTTGCGTAGTGGCTTTGAACTTCAGCGCCAAAAACCTCTTTAACCCAGGCGCTTTCTTCCCAGAGAGTGAGAGCTTCTGACATTGTTGCCGGAACGCGTGCCGAATCAGAATCGTAGGCGTTGCCTTTAAAGGCAGGCTCTAAGACCATCTTCTTCTTAATTCCATCTAAACCAGCCGCGATAATTCCAGATACTGCAAGATACGGATTTACATCTCCGCCAGGAACGCGATTTTCCAAGCGAAGTCCGGCACCGTGGCCTACAAGGCGAAGTGCGCAAGTACGGTTATCGCGACCCCAACGAACTGCAGTTGGAGCAAATGATCCTGGAACATAACGCTTATATGAGTTGATATTTGGTGCGAAAAGGATTGAAAGTTCACGAAGGTGTGCGATTTGGCCAGCTATGAACTGCTTACCAACCTCGCTTAGGCCATTTTCTTTATCACTCTCATCGGTCATGACGAGTTCGCCCTTTAGCCCTCTAAATGAGAGATGGATATGCGAAGAGTTTCCTTCTTTCTCATTTGGCTTGGCCATAAATGAGAGCGCGTAACCTTGTTGCGATGCAATTTCTTTTGCACCGTTCTTATAGATCACATGGTTGTCGCAGTTTGAAAGAGCATCTGAATATTTAAAGGCGATCTCGTGCTGGCCTAAATTACATTCACCCTTTACAGATTCAACAGTCATTCCCGCTGCAGACATTCCAAGACGAATCTCGCGAAGTAACGGTTCAATTCGAGAACCACCAAGAATTGAATAATCAACGTTGTACTGATTTACCGGGATCAGATTCTTATAGCCTTTGTTCCAGGCTTCTTCGTAGGTATCTTTATAGACAACGAATTCAAGTTCAGTGCCGCACATTGCGACCATTCCGGCCTTTTCAAGTTCAGCAACTTGCTTACGCAGAATCTGACGTGGTGAAGCAACTACATCAGTGTGATCTAGCCAAGCAACGTCGGCGAGAATTAGCGCAGCGCCTGGTTGCCATGGGATTAAGCGAAGCGTATTTAAATCTGGAACGAGCGCGAAGTCGCTATAGCCACGTTCCCAAGATGACATTTCATATCCATCTACAGTGTTCATATCGACATCTACAGCCAAGAGATAGTTACAGCCCTCGGTACCGTGTTTCACAACTTCATCAAGGAAGTATTGACCGTGGATACGCTTGCCGGTTAGCCGACCCTGCATATCTGTCATAGCGACTACAACGGTATCGATGGTGCCATCGGCAACCAGGGCCTTTAATTTATCTAAGGTTAGCGAGCTCATATCCGTACTATTCCAGTTACTGCGCAGTCATGCCACCATCTGCAGAAACTATTGAGCCTGTCATAAATGAACTTTCATCCGAGGCTAGAAAGAGAACTACGTTGGCGATCTCGCGGCTAGTTCCGGGGCGACCAATCGGCTGGAAGGAGTCGATTGTTTTATAGACATGGTCCAAACCGCCTAACATCTTGGCGTGCGCATGATTAATTGGCGTATCTACCCACCCCGGACAGATCGCGTTACAGCGAATACCAGTCTTTGCGTAATCCAAGGCGATACCGCGAGTGAACATGACGATCGCACCCTTAGAGGCGGAGTAAACGCTTAAGTACGGCTCAGATACCAACCCATTGACGCTGGACATATTTACGATCGATCCACGCGAGTTCTTGAGCATGTGAGGTAAGGCTGCGCGGGTGAGATACATGGCGCCCTTGACGTTAACGTTAAGCGTTCGATCGATTGTTTCGTTAGAAACTTCATGGAATACGCCGGGCAGATTTACGCCTGCGTTATTTACCAAAATATCGATAGCTCCAAATTTTTCAACTGTGTAATCAATGGCCTTGGCGCAACCTGCGCTATCTGAAATATCTAAACCATAACCTTCTGCAAAAAATCCCTGTCCAATAATCTGATCGGCCGTTGCTGTGGCAGCAGCTAGATCAATGTCGGCACAAATTACCTTCGCACCTTCTTCTGCCAATCTAATTGCACTGGCTTGCCCGATGCCGGACCCGGCACCTGTAACGAATGCGACACGATCTGCGACTCGAAGTGTTGATGTCATGGGAAAAGAATAGCCCCGTTGCGCCGAGGCACAACGGGGCTATTTATTTTATATTTACTGATCGATTGTGCGGTTTGGTCCCTTGAAGGTGTTCTTTGCACCAGCAAGCCACCAGATATATGCGCCACCCACAACTACCAAGAGAGCGATAGGTGAGTATTGAGCAGATAGCCATGAGAAGTCTTTGCTTCCCCAAACGCCGGCAGGAGTTGTTGGTAAGCAGAAGTAGATCGAGATAATCACAATTTCAGCAACTGCGATCGGCGCCATCCACTTGTACTTCGAACCAAGGTTCCATTCTCCGGCCTTAAATGAATCACCAGCTTTGAAGCGCAACCAAATTGGGATTGCAAAGCCAGCGAATAGACCGATAACTGCAACGGAAGTTACAGCGAAGAATGCAACAGGAACAACAGTTCCTTCAGGTGCCCAAAGTGCTGGAAGAGTGAGAATCACACCAGCGACACCGAGGCCAATTGCTGCATTCGATGGATTGCGGTTCTTATCCAACTTAGTCCAAATGCGATTTCCTGGAACTGCCTTGTCACGTGAGAATGCAAAGAGCATTCGTGAACCTGCAGTTACACAAGACATTCCGCAGAAGAACTGTCCCACGCAAGTAATGATAAGGAGCAGCTTCGCCCAACCCAGTGGAAGTGCTGTAAGGAAGATTACTGGCGAGAAGCCAAACGCTTCGTTAATTGCATCAACATTAGTTGCGGCAAAAAGGAATGAGAGAAGAAGAATCCAACCAGCAACCGCTGAGTAAGCAACTGACTTCCAGAGTCCTTGAGCAGCGCTCTTCGCAGCTCCACCAGTTTCTTCAGAAACGTGTGCGGAGGCATCAAAACCAGTAATTGTGTACTGAGTAAGAAGGAATCCGAGAGGAAGGACATAGAACCAGTATGAACCTGAATCGAAACCTGAGTTATTGATCTGAGTTGTAAATACCCAGTTAACGCTCTGGTGTTCGGTTGGAATGAAAATAAGGATCAAGATAATCGCCGCTACACCAACTACGTGCCAATATACGTTAATTGTTTGCAGAGAGTGAATGACTTTGGCGCCCCATACATTCATAGCAATATGAAGTGCCATGGTGATTAAGAAGACGATAAATACTTGTTGGAGATTTGTTGTATCGAAAGAATCGTTATAAAGATTCGCGGTTGTAACGAAGAAGGTAGCAAAACCGTAATCCACCGCTGCTGTTACTGCGATCAATCCAATTAGGTTGAGCCAACCGGTCATCCATCCGTGAATTGGCTTACCGAGCTTAAATGCCCAGTAGTAAATGCCACCGGCTGTAGGCATCGCTGAAACAAGCTCTGCCATACAAAGGGCGATGATCATGATCAGCGAAGCGATAACTGGCCATCCAATTGAAATAGCAACTGGTCCGCCGTTGTTCCAAGCTTGACCGAATGTTGTAAAACAACCAGAGAGAATAGAAATAATTGAGAACGAGATTGCGAAGTTGTGGAAACCACTCCACTTTCGATCAAACTCTTGTTTGTAACCTAGTTCGGCAAGTTTCGCCGCGTCTGCATCATGTGAATTAACCAATTGCATTCCTCCTAAAGCCGCTTTAACCGAGGAACACCTTGCTCCAAGGTCATTGGTGCTGGATCGATGAAGGCCACCGAGGTAGCCTTTCTACTTCAAAGTGTGCTCTGAATGGAAGAGGTTTGTCTCAAAATGTGCCGACTTATGGGCTACGTGTCTTCTCAACCCGAGACTTTCGCAGATGCTGCGGGAAAAAACCTTCCAGAATTTATCGAATTATCCTCTGTACATTGCGACGGATGGGGTATATCTACCCTCGAAAGCGGTTCCGATACCCCCGAACTTTCAAGAGCGCCCGAAACTGCACGTGATAGCAAAACATTTCTAACAGCACTCTCAAATACCAATACCGATGGCGCGCTGCTGCACTTGCGTTGGGCGACCTCTGGGATTCCGGTTGGAGAAAACAACACACACCCTTTCGTGCATGACGGTTACACATTTATTCATAACGGCGCTATTTATCCTAAGAACGCCTTAGACGAATTCATAGATCAAGATATGAAATCTAATATCCAAGGAGATACCGATAGCGAACGATATTTCTATTATCTCTTGACCGAGATCCGCAAGCATGGAGTTATAGAAGGTATTCGCGCCACAGTAAGTAAATTACGCGAGTTAGATTTTTCAAGTGTTAATGCGATGCTTCTATCAGAAGATCAGTTCATCACAATTTCTGAACACGATCCAAAGCGCAAACCTGATTGGGCGGTTGAGGGATATTACGATCTCTTTTATAAGAAATCTGCATCAGATGTTGTAGTCGCATCCAGCGGATGGGATCAAGATGGTTGGATCGAAATTCCAAATCACCATTTATTGCTCGTAGATAGGGCTACCTTAGATACAAGTGTGCTAACCCTCTAACCCAGCGATAGTCTTCTCGTATGGCCCGCACTTATGCAGTCGAAACTTATGGCTGCCAGATGAATGTGCACGATTCTGAGCGCATCGCCGGTCTATTAGATGAAGCTGGATATTTGCCAGTAGCAACAGGCGAACAAGCCGACATTGTTGTTTTCAATACCTGTGCGGTTCGAGAAAATGCAGATAACAAGTTATACGGGAATTTAAGTTTCTTGGCACCGATTAAGAAGGCCAACCCAAATATGCAGATTGCTGTTGGTGGCTGTCTGGCCCAGAAAGATCAATCAATTATCTTGAAGAAAGCCCCTTATGTAGATGTCGTCTTTGGCACCCACAATGTTGGTTCGTTGCCAGTTCTACTTGAGCGCGCCCGTATTGAAGAAGAGTCACAAATAGAAATTAAAGAAGCGCTCGAACACTTCCCATCAACTCTTCCAGCACGTCGCTTTTCGGCATTTACTTCATGGGTTTCGGTTTCAGTTGGCTGTAATAACACCTGCACTTTCTGCATCGTCCCAACGCTTCGCGGAATCGAGAAAGATCGTCCTGAAAAAGATATCTTGAAAGAAGTGCGGGCACTTGTAGAGCAAGGAGTTATAGAAATTACCTTGCTTGGTCAGAATGTAAATGCCTATGGCGTCGAGTTTGGTGATCGCGGAGCATTTGCTTCCCTGCTTCGCAAATGTGGCGAAATAGATGGTCTAGAGCGCGTTCGCTTTATGTCACCACATCCACGCGACTTCACCGACGATGTCATCGACGTTATGGCAACAACCCCAAATGTGATGCCACATCTGCATATGCCTCTGCAATCAGGGTCAGATCGAATTCTGCAGGAAATGCGTCGCTCTTATAGAACTAGTCGTTATTTAGGAATTCTCGAGCGCGTGCGCAACGCAATGCCACATGCCATGATCACAACTGACATCATCGTTGGTTTTCCGGGTGAGACTGAAGAAGATTTTCAAGCAACTCTTGATCTGACTACACAAGCCCAATTCTCAGCCGCATATACATATAAATATTCAATACGTCCCGGTACTCCAGCAGGTGCGATGGCTAATCAAGTTCCCGAAGAAATTGTCGGTGAACGTTATACGCGTTTACACGAACACCAACAGAAGATTTCGCTTGGAGTAAATCAGCGATCTATTGGCCAAAAGCATCGCGCACTTGTTTCAGAAGTAGAAGGTCGTCGCGATCAAGCTCAAGCTCGATTAACTGGTAAGACAGAGGATTTCCGTCTAGTTCACTTCGATGCCACCAGCTATGCGCGTCCAGGTGATTTCGTTGATCTTGAGATAACTGATGCGTCGGCGCATTACTTGATTGCTAAAGAACTTGCGCATATAAAAACTCGCGGGGGAGATGTGCACGAAGCTCGTACCAAACAAGGGCCAAGCGGAACCTCACTTGGCATTCCTACTCTTCGCAAGCCAAACATTACTGATTAAACCAACTATGAAGACAATTGTTATTTGCGGAGCTACCGCCACGGGTAAGAGTGATTTGGCTGTTTCGTTAGCTAAAGAGATTGACGCCGAAATTATCAACGCAGATTCCATGCAGCTTTATCGGGGTATGGATATCGGAACGGCGAAATTAGATATCTCTGAACGCGGTGGCATCGAACACCATTTATTGGATGTTCTAGATGTTACTGAGGATGCGACGGTGGCTTGGTATCAAGGTAAAGCGCGTGGGGTTATCTCCGAAATTCATGCCCGCGGCAAAAGTGCAGTAATCGTTGGCGGTACCGGGTTGTACATAAAAGCAATTTTGGATGATTTAAATTTCCCGGATACCGACCCACAGGTTCGCGAACGTTTAAATTCAGAAGCTGAAGAATTTGGTGTCGCAACTCTTTTTGCTCGATTGCAGTTGCTCGATCCGGCGGCAGCGGCTGCAATAGATATTCAAAATGTACGACGAGTAATTCGCGCTCTTGAAGTAATTGAAATTACCGGTCAACCATTCACTGCTAATCTGCCGCGCGAAGATAGCTCCAAGTATCCCGATGCGCTGCAATTTGGATTGGTTATGGATCGCGAAAAACTAACTGAGCGGATTGACGCAAGAGTTGATTTAATGTGGGAGAAAGGATTAGTTCAAGAAGTTGATTCCCTAATTTCATTAGGAATAACTCAAGGAACAACTGCGCGACGAGCTCTTGGATATGCGCAGATAATTGCAATGCGCGCTGGTGAAATGAGCGAAGCGCTGGCCAATGAGGAGACCAAGCGTGCAACTAGGCAATATGCCCGCCGCCAAGAGACCTGGTTCTCTCGAGATGCACGAATTCAGTGGATTTCACCAGTGCAACCGCGTCTAGAAACAGTTCTACAGAAGATAAACTCAACATCGAAATGAATACCCCAATTATCGCCACTTATGGCCATGGAACAGAAAATGACTTCCTCTTGGTTTTTGATCCAGAAGAGGAAATTTCAATAACAACTGCGCAGACTGCCGCAATGTGTAACCGCCAATCAGGAATTGGCGCTGATGGACTTATAAAAATTGCAAAACGTGATGGCAAGTGGTTTATGGATTATCGAAATGCCGATGGCTCACTAGCTGAAATGTGCGGCAACGGGATTCGCGTTATGGCGCGATATCTAGTCGAGCGCGGTCACCAGCCAGAAGGAATTTTCGCCATTAATACTCGAGACGGCGTTAAGCACTTACGAGTTCCCGCCACTGATGATATTTCCGTAAATATGGGCAAAGTTATCGATGAGTCAGAAGCAATTACTGCATCAGTCGAAGGAAAGATTTGGAACGGTTATCACATCAGCATAGGCAACCCACATGCCGTTGTCTTTGTTGAAAAGATTGAAGATGTTGGTTCGCTTAAAGATGCACCAGTGGTCCGTCCGCGCGATAGCTACCCAGAAGGCGTAAATGTGGAGTTTGTAGAAATCACGCCAGATAAAGAGATCAAAATGAGAGTACATGAACGTGGAAGTGGCGAAACACGCTCATGCGGCACCGGAACATGTGCAGTTGCCCTTGCCGCAACTCTGCACACAAATTCTTCTCTTCCAGCGCGCTGGGTTATCTATCCTCCAGGTGGCAGATTAGTAGTAGATATTGATCCTCATGCCAATGCGACGCTAATTGGACCTGCAGTTCTAATTAAAGATATTGAAATTACGAATTACTTGCAGGATGCATGAGTATCGATCAACCACGCAATAACGATTTATTTGAGGAACTTCTGCGCGAGAGCGCACGAGTGGCGGCGGACTTTGATGCCGACGAGAGTGAATTTGACCTTGATCCGCAACAAGAGTTAAGCGATCGCCATGCACTTCGCCGCGTTAAGGGTTTTTCTACCGAACTTCAAGATATCTCCGATGCCGAATATCGCCAATTACAGTTAGAACGCGTTGTTCTAGTTGGTGTTTGGACCGAAGGTAGCGCCGAGATGGCGGAAAACTCACTCGCAGAGTTAAAGGCTTTGGCCGAAACAGCTGGGTCCGAAGTATTGGATGGCTTGATCCAAAGACGTGACAGACCAGACCCAGCCACATATATCGGTTCTGGAAAAGTTGTGGAACTTCGACAAATCGTTGCATCAACGGGCGCCGATACCGTAATTTGCGATGGCGAACTTTCACCCTCTCAGTTGCGACAGCTAGAAGATAAGTTAAAAGTAAAAGTTGTAGATCGCACTGCGCTGATTCTCGATATCTTTGCGCAGCACGCGAAAAGTAAAGAAGGTAAAGCGCAAGTAGAGCTAGCGCAGATCGCATATTTGTTACCGCGCCTTCGTGGCTGGGGTGATTCGCTTTCTCGTCAGGTTGGTGGACGTGCCGCTGGCGGTGCAGGTATAGGTGGACGTGGACCTGGTGAAACCAAGATCGAAACCGACCGCCGACGTATTCGTGACAAGATGGCAAAGTTGCGACGTGAAATCGCCGATATGAAGGTTTCACGCGATACCAAACGCCAAGAACGTAAACGTTTTAACATTCCATCTGTAGCGATCGCCGGTTATACCAACGCTGGTAAATCATCGCTGCTAAACCGCCTTACCAATGCTGGTGTCCTTGTAGAAAACGCGCTCTTCGCAACCCTTGATCCAACTGTTAGAAAATCGCACACCAGCGATGGTCGCACTTACACCCTCTCTGATACCGTGGGATTCGTTCGACACTTACCTCACCAACTTGTGGATGCCTTTAAATCAACGCTAGAGGAAGTTTCCGGCTCCGATTTAATTGTGCATGTTGTAGATGGTTCGCACCCAGATCCTTTTGAGCAGATTCGAGCAGTACGAGAAGTTATCACTGATATTGGTGGGGGAGATATCCCAGAAATTATTGCAATCAACAAAGTTGATGCCGCTGATCCAGAAGTCGTGATGGAGATATTGCGAAAAGAGAAGAATAGTTACGCATTTTCAGCAAGAACAGGTTTTGGAATTGAAGGATTAGTACATGCGATTGAGAAATCTTTGCCGCATCCAAATGTTGAAATAGATTTAGTTATTCCATATAACCGAGGCGATCTGATAAGTGCCATTCACGAGACTGGCGAGATCATCTCGGAGGAATATGTTGAAACGGGCACCGCTATACATGCGCGAGTGGGGGCATCTCTGGCCAAAGCGATAGAAGCAGCGCGCATATCGCCATGAGAAAAGCGATAGAAGCAGCGGAAAAGCCATAAAAAAGACTGGTCATTACTTCCTCTACCGGGGAATATCTGCGACACGCCGAGGGTTGTAATGGGTAATCACGGGTAATTGCGCGAGTATGCGCCCGTAACCAACGCATAACTTTTATGAGTTGTTTTTTGAAAATGGAAGTGAGGTGAGAGCAGTGGCAACAGATTACGACACCCCCCGAAAGACGGATGAGGAACTCCACGAGGAGTCGCTAGAAGAACTCAAAGCTAAGCGCGTCGATGCTCAATCCGGTCAGATTGATGTCGATGAAGCAGAAGCGGCGGAAAATCTCGAACTTCCTGGCGCTGATTTATCAGGTGAAGAGTTGGCTGTTCGTGTTGTTCCAAAGCAGGTCGATGAATTTACTTGTTCGCGATGCTTCTTGGTACATCACATTACTCAACTAGCTAAAGGCGAAGGCGCCAAGGCAGTCTGTAAAGAATGCAATTAAGCTGGCAGTCTGTAAAGAGTGCAATTAATTTAAATTAGTTTACTTTTGCAGATCAACGGTTAAGCAGCGCGGCGATTTCTTCGCCGCGTTTGCTCGTTATCAGCCAGTAAGGCGTCTTATCTCTCGGATCGTTTAAATCTATACGTAGGCCAGATGGCTCCCAGAATTTAATTGCCAGATAGGCGGCCGGATCAGCGTCGCGGGTACGAAGCAACCGCATCGCCGTCTTATCCAAGAGAGTTACCTTGCCAAGATATTGAGATTCGATATTTGCTTTATCGATTCTTAAAGTCTGGCCGTCAAAGGTGATGACCGTTTGCATAGCAATGGCGATCCAGATTAAGGCAAGAGTTGAGATAGCCAATGTGATCATCGTCGCTCGGTTATCAAAGGCGGCCCATACCGAAAGTACTACAGAGAGAAAAAGAAAATAAATAAAGGCGAGCACCCAAATGGGCGGGCGTAAAACCTCACGAAAGATCACACCATTAGTCTAATTGCGTTGTAGATGAAGTAACCACTTTCAAGTAAAGTGCTGCTATGAGCCGAGTCGCGAGTACAACTCCACCTGAAGGTGCGTTGATTCCAGAACGACATCCCAAGGCGCCAGAGATCGGCACGAAGATCCCATCTCATTTTGGACATTGCTTTGGTTGCGGAGAACTTCATCCAACCGGACTTCACTTAGTGGCACATGCAGGAGCGGCTGCGGATTTAACTGCTGAATTTACAGTTACTGAAAATCATCAAGGCGCACCGGGACTTGCTCACGGTGGCTTACTATCTCTGGCTTTCGATGAAGCACTTGGAAAATTGATGTGGTTAATTCGTTCTCCTGCAGTGACTGCACGCCTTGAGACTGATTTTTTAAAACCCGTTCCTATGGGTACAACACTTCATATAACTGCGCGAATAACTGGCCAGGTAAATCGCAAGGTATATACCGCTGCCGAAGGTCGCCTTGGTGGCCCAGATGGAGAGATTGCTGTTAAAGCTGCAGCTCTCTTTGTAATAGTTCCAATGTCACACTTTTTAGAGAATGCTCCAAAGGAGTATCTCGAACATATCGCCAAGTCTCCGCAAATTTTGGCTTTCGTAGATCCTGAATTTGAGATAAATCCATAATGGGTGTTCAAGTTCTGGTTACGCGTTTAGATCCTGATCTTCCACTTCCGCGTTATGCAAAGGGTGGAGATGCTGGAGCAGATATCGTTTCGCGAATTGATGTCACCTTGGCTCCAGGGGAGCGCACCTTGGTTCCCACCGGAATTTCAATTGCACTTCCTGATGGTTACGTTGCTCTAGTCCACCCGCGCTCAGGCTTAGCGATTAAGCACGGTGTCACCATGGTTAATTCTCCAGGAACTGTTGATGCGGGATATCGCGGCGAACTCCAAATTATTTTAATCAACCATGATCCGAAAGAGAGCGTATCTTTCAAGAGGGGCGATCGCATCGCACAGTTGGTAATTCAAAAAGTGGAGCGCGCTGAATTTTTGGAAGTTGAAAATCTGCCGGGTTCGGGTCGCGGTAGCGATGGTTTTGGTTCAACGGGGCGTGCATGAGTAATCCTGGCCATGAGGAAGATAAAGCGAAGGTTCTTGCAGCATTTGGCGGCAAAAAGGGTTTAATCGATTCCGGAATTCCTTCAATTATCTTTCTTGTTGTATTTAATGTATTAGATCAGTTGCAACCAGCGTTAATCGCTTCGGTATCTGTTTCTGCGCTTCTAACAATTATTCGTTTGGCAATGCGCGAAACAATTCAACATGCGATTTCTGGTTTGATTGGTTCGCTGATTTGCGCCTGGTTTGCCAATCGAACCGGAAATGCCAGTGACTTATATATTCCAAAGCTCCTCACCAATTTGGGTTACGGCAGCGTCTATCTCATTGCAAATTTGGCTGGGTGGCCCGTTCTTGGCCTACTACTAGGTCCAATACTCGGCGAAAACCTGCATTGGCGAAAAGACCCCGCTCGTGCACGTGCTTATAAACGCGCGAGCTGGCTCTGGGTTGGAATGTTTTTCGCTCGCATCGCTGTCCAATATCCAATTTACAGAAGTGGAAATGTAAATCTCTTGGGTACGGTAAATCTCGCGATGGGATATCCGCTTTTCTTGGCGACCGCTTACGGTTCTTGGATGATCTTGAAGACAGTTCCGCCTACAAAAATCAGTGATTAAATTACTGATCAATAAAGCAGGACTTGATTAGCCCCTCAGCAGTTGCTGAAGCAACGAATAGAAGTTCATCGCCGGCGCTAAACACATCTGTAGGCGTTGGAGTTATAACTCGACCATCACGCACAATCGCGGCAAGTGAAGCGTCATCAGGAAGAGTTATCTCTTCTACTGTCTTTCCAATACACATTGATGAATCAGGAAGAGTTAACTCAACTAAGTTTGCTTGGCCCTTTCGGAATGAGAATAAGCGGACAACATCTCCAACGCTTACCGCTTCTTCAACCAGTGCTGAGATAATTCGAGGTGTTGAAACCGCAACATCTACGCCCCAAGATGAATCAAAGAGCCATTCATTTTTTGGGTGGTTAATTCGCGCAACAACGCGGGGCACACCGTACTCAGTCTTTGCTAGTAGAGAGGCAACAAGATTGACCTTGTCATCTCCTGTTGCTGCAACTAAAACTTGGCAATTATTTAATACTGCTTTATCTAATGAGGTAATTTCGCAGGCATCAGCCATTAGCCACTCGGCATCTGGGACAGATTCCATCTTGAGCGCCTTGGGATCGCGGTCAATTAAGAGGACTTGATGGCCATTATCAAGAAGTTCGCGTGCAATTGCGCGACCCACATTGCCAGCTCCGGCGATAGCGATTCTCATGAATGATCCTCAGGTGATCGAGCCAAAATAGCTTCAACCGTAGCAACGTCTTCGTCGCGCACGGTTACGTGAACCAAGTCGCCATCTTGAAGCACGGTGTGCTCGTCCGGAATCAAACCTTCAGCAAGTCGTGTAACAAAGGCGATTCGTGCCGCAATTGCTAATTCGATTTCTGCAATCGGACGACCAAACCAATCCTTATGGGGATGCATTTCGCAGAGCTGAATAGTTCCGCTGGCATCGCGCCATTCAGAACGTGAACCTTCAGGTACTAGGCGACGCAATATCTGATCAGTTGCCCAAATAACTGTTGCAACAGTTGGAATACCTAGACGCTGATAAATCTCAGCGCGGCCTGGATCGTAAATGCGAGCGACAACATTTGCAACGCCATAAGTTTCGCGCGCAACACGCGCTGCCAAAATATTTGAGTTATCGCCGTTACTAACTGCAGCAAAGGCATCGGCAGTTTCGATTCCGGCTTCAAGCAAAGTGTCGCGATCAAAACCAACGCCAGCGACTGTACGACCTTTAAAGTCAGGTCCGAGGCGACGGAAGGCTTCACGAGATTGATCAATGATTGCTACCGAATGGCCAGCAGCCTCAAGTTCGGTCGCCAAAGAGGAACCAACTCGACCGCATCCCATAATCACGACGTGCACAAGGTTTAACTTACCACCCCTAGGCTTCGGTGTATGGCGATAGATGGAGCTCGAAGCGAAAAAACGGAACGGAAAGCCGAACTAACAGTCGGCCAGCGCTTCGTTGTCACGATTGAAAAGATCGCCCACGGCGGCCATTTCATTGCGCGCCATCAAGGAGCGGTGATCTTTGTTAGACATGCAATTCCAGGAGAAGAAGTTGAGATCGAGATAACCGGAACCGGTTCTTCATTTAACCGCGCCGATGTAGTTAACGTCGTAACCGCATCTCAAGATCGCGTTAGCGCTCCATGTCAGTTCGCGCACAGAAGTGGATGTGGTGGATGCGATTTCCAGCATATTTCCTTGCCTCGCCAGCGAGATCTAAAGGCCGAAGTTATTACCGAACAATTCTCACGTATTGCAAAGCAAGATATTCGGGTAGAAGTTGAAGAAGTTGGCGGCGCACTTGGCTACCGCACTCGATTTAGCGCTGTCACTACTCGCGATGGCGCGCTCGGGTTTCGCCAAGCTCGCAGCAATAAAGTCGTTCCAGTATCGGACTGCCGAATCCTGCAGCCAGAAATCAATTACCAAGAGTTAAGCAATCGCAAGTGGAAAGGCGACCTACGAGTCGAGGTTACTTTTTCAACTAATGCAGAACGCACGATTGCAACAGGATATTTGCGAGACGAGTCACCGGTACGAACTTCAGAAGGCCCCGATGTAGCAAGTTATAAAGTTAACGACTTTCCACTAGAAGTTTCACAGCGATCTTTTTGGCAGAGCCATAAATCAGCTCCAAAGGTATTAACCGATGCGGTGCTCAAATATGCACAGTTAAAGGCGGGCGATCAGGTACTTGATCTATATGGGGGAGTCGGTCTCTTCACCTCGCAATTTCTAGAATTAGTCACAGAGAACGGAAGAATTGATCTCGTTGAAGGAAGTAAATCTGCAACCGGTGACGCGCTTCGAAATTTCGCAAACCATAAAAACGTTGGAGTGCACACAGGGGATGTCGAAAAAATACTTCCTAGATTTTCTAAAGCCGATGTAATTGTTCTTGACCCACCGCGCGAAGGCGCCGGAAAGAACGTTGTCGCTTCAATGGTTTCGCTAAAGCCAAGAACTATCGTTTATGTGGCATGTGATCCGGCCGCACTAGCCCGAGATACTGCCTATCTTGCCGAATCTGGCTACGCGCTATCTCAAATCCGCGCCTTTGATCTCTTTCCGATGACGCAACACATCGAATCGGTTGCGCTTTTTCAGCCAGTTAAGGTATCTTGACGTCAAGATAAATTAGTGAGGGATAAGCGATGAGTAAAAATTCATTAGGCGCTAAGAAAAACATAAACGTTGGCGGAAAAGATTTCGAAATCTTTGATATCTCAAAGATCGAGGGCGCGGCCAATCTTCCATTCTCACTAAAAGTCTTGCTTGAAAATTTACTTCGCACTGAAGATGGTGCCAATATCACTGCCGATCACATCAAAGCACTTGCTCAGTGGGATCCATCTGTAGAGCCAGATACAGAAATTCAATTTACGCCAGCACGCGTAGTGATGCAGGACTTCACCGGCGTTCCTTGCGTAGTTGATCTTGCGACAATGCGAGAGGCAATCGTTGAGCTCGGGGGAGATCCAGCCAAGGTAAACCCGCTTGCTCCTGCCGAACTAGTTATCGACCACTCAGTTATCGCTGATGTTTTTGGAACAAAAGATTCTTTCGAGCAGAACACCGATATCGAATATGAACGAAACCGCGAGCGTTATCGCTTCCTTCGCTGGGGCCAAGGCGCATTTGATGAATTTAAAGTTGTTCCACCCGGAACCGGAATTGTTCACCAAGTAAATATTGAATATTTAGCGCGGGTAATCATGACTCGCACAGTTAATGGAGTGCTCCGCGCATATCCAGATACCGTGGTCGGAACAGATTCGCACACAACGATGGTTAACGGACTCGGAGTACTTGGCTGGGGCGTAGGCGGCATTGAGGCAGAAGCAGCGCTACTTGGCCAACCAGTTTCGATGTTGATTCCGCGTGTAGTTGGATTCAAATTAAGTGGAGCGTTGCCAGTTGGCACAACCGCCACCGATATGGCGCTAACAATTACCGAAATGCTTCGCAAGCATGGTGTAGTCGGCAAGTTTGTAGAATTTTATGGTCCTGGAGTTGTAGCGGTACCAATGGCTAACCGTACGACTATTGGAAATATGAGCCCAGAATATGGTTCAACATGTGCGATCTTCCCAATCGATGATGAAACTCTTCGCTACCTACGTCTGACGGGCCGCAGCGAAGATCAAGTTGCGTTGGTCGAGCAATACGCAAAGGCGCAGGGAATGTGGCACGACCCATCGGTTAGCCCACGTTATTCCGAACATATCGAACTAGATCTTTCGACAGTTGTTCCATCAATTTCTGGACCAAAGCGTCCGCAAGATCGCATTTCACTGAGCGCATCGAAGACTTCTTTTGAAAAAATTCTTCCTACTTACTTTACAGATAAGACTGGCAAAGAGGCTTATCCGGTAAACGTTGGCACAAAATCAACCACAATCAAAAATGGTGACGTGGTCATCGCATCGATTACATCTTGTACAAATACCTCAAACCCTTCAGTAATGATCGGTGCCGCTCTTCTTGCTAAGAAAGCTGTAGAACGTGGCCTAACATCAAAGCCATGGGTTAAGACAACTCTGGCTCCAGGATCAAAGGTAGTCACCGATTACTACGACCGTGCCGGCCTCACTCAATACATGGAAGCTCTTGGCTTTAACTTGGTTGGCTATGGTTGTGTAACTTGTATTGGTAACTCAGGACCGCTTCCGGTTGAAATCAGCAAATCAGTAAATGAGCACGATCTCGCAGTTACCGCAGTGTTATCAGGAAACCGTAACTTCGAAGGACGCATTAGTCCAGATGTGAAGATGAATTATCTTGCTTCACCTCCACTAGTTGTCGCCTATGCACTTGCTGGCACCATGAACCATGACTTTGAAAAAGACTCACTTGGCACCGATAAGGATGGCAAGGAAGTACTGCTTTCTGAGATCTGGCCAAGCGCGAAAGAGATTCAAGATGTAATAGATTCATCGATTTCATCTGAAATGTTTAAGAAAGATTATGCAACCGTCTTTGATGGCGATCACCGTTGGAAGTCACTAGATACTCCAACTGGAAAGACCTTTGAATGGG
>WLLM01000049.1 GCA_009700715.1 Actinomycetota bacterium | reverse complement strand
CTTGCGATCCGGATGCTTCGCGTCGAGTGATAGATGGCGTACGAAGAATAATCGGGGGAGATCTACCAATAATTGCGAAGTTATCTCCTGATGTAACCGATCTTCCTTCGATTGCGTCAGGCGTTATCGAATCAGGTGCAGATGCGCTGGCTCTGATCAATACAGTTTTAGGAATGGTTATCAACGTTGACACGATGCGCCCGCATCTGGGAGGTAAGACGGGAGGGCTTTCTGGTCCAGCCATTCGCCCCGTTGCCGTTCGTGCGATTTATCAAGTTCATCAAGCGTTACCGAATGTACCGATTCTTGGTATGGGTGGCGTTTCTTCCGGCCGCGACGCCTTTGAATTAATTCTCGCAGGTGCTTCGGGAATATCAGTCGGAACGGCAAGTTTTGGAAATCCGCATGCGTTGATTGATATTCAAAATCAACTCAAAGATATTCTGATTTCTAAAGGCTTTCCTTCGCTAAAGTCGGCAATTGGCTACGCGCACAGATCGGAAGGTTTATGAAAGCCCCAATTATTTTGGCCGTTGATACATCAGATTTTGATACCGCGCTTGCTTGGATTGAAAATACCAAAGATTCCATCGCTGTTTACAAATTGGGACTTGAGTTCTATTTGAATTTTGGAAGCGCTGGCGTATCTCGCATAATCAAGGAGACGGGAGCCGAAATATTTTTAGATCTGAAACTCCACGATATTCCGCACACTGTTGCCGGAGCAGCCAACGCGATTTCTCATTTATCGCCTAAATTCCTAACAGTTCATGCAAGTGGTGGAAGAGCGATGGTGAAGGCAGCTGCGGATGCGGTTCCAAAGGTTTCTGTTACTGCAGTAACTATCCTCACCTCACTGTCTGAAGAAGATTTATTTGAAATTGGCTATGCCAGCCCCGCACTGGAAAGCGCTGTTGCGCTGGCGAAGATGGCAGTTGATGCAGGTGCAAAAGCGCTGGTTTGTTCTCCGCTGGAAACTGCTGCCATTCGAAGTGCCGTTGGAACAGAGCCAATTATCATCACACCAGGTGTCCGCCCTCTCTCTGAGGTCGGAAGCGATGATCAAAAACGAACAATGACTCCAAAGGATGCGATCGCACAAGGTGCCAACTTTGTTGTTATTGGCAGACCAATTACCTCTGCTTGGGTAAACGGAGCAGATGCAATACGCGACAAGGCCGCCCTAATTGCAAGTGAAATTCTCGGTAACTAGAGTTTTCTTATGCCGACCCCTCCTCAGTTAACACCTGCACAGCGAGCGGCTGCACTAGCAAAATCGACTGCCTCCAGACAGGTTCGAGCCGCTATCAAGGCGCGCGTAAAAGCGGGTGAACTTTCGTTATCAGCGATTCTAACTTTGGCGGTAAATGATGAAGCGATTGCAAAGATGCGAGTTGTAGAACTCCTTGAATCCTTCGCCGGAGTGGGTAAAGTCCGCGCCCTTGCGATTCTAGAAAAGTTAAATATTTCTGCGACTCGCAGGATTCAAGGTCTCGGAGTTTCACAGCGCGAGAACTTGTTGAAGGAATTTCCAGACCGTGTAGCAGCGGCGCAACGTGGAAAGTTATTGGTGTTATCCGGGCCAGGGGGAGTTGGTAAAAGTACCGTAGCAAAATCACTCCGTGAGTCTGATGCATTCTGGGTAAGTATTTCTGCCACCACTCGAACCGCGCGCCACAATGAAGTAGATGGTGTTGACTACTTTTTCTACACGGATGAGGAATTCGATAACGCAGTTAAAAGTGCGCTCTTCTTAGAGTGGGCCAATTTTGCAGGAGCGCGTTACGGAACCCCGCGCAAACCGGTCGAAGATGCACTGCGCGATGGTAAAAACGTTCTATTGGAAATTGAAATTGCGGGAGCCAAGCAAGTAAAGGAGCGCGCACCAGAAGCGGTGTTAATTTTTCTACAACCTCCATCTTGGGAAGAACTCGTATCTCGCTTGGAAGGCCGCGGAACCGATTCACCGGAACGTAGGGCGGCAAGGCTGGAATTGGCCCAAGAAGAGCTGGCTCAAGCGGGTTTCTTTGATATTTCGCTGGTAAATGAGCAAGTAGAAGAGGTTGTCGCTCACCTGATATCATTGGCGACTTCGCAGTAAATTATCGAAAGGCTTAAAATGGACGGCATCACTAATCCACCAATCGACGAACTTCTCGAGAAGAGCGGTTCGAAGTACAGCCTTGTTCTCTACGCAGCTAAGCGCGCTCGTCAAATTAACGCTTACTATTCACAGCTTGGTGAAGGCCTCCTCGAATACGTCGGTCCGCTAGTTGAGACCCACGTACACGAAAAGCCATTGTCGATTGCACTTCGTGAAATCAACGAAGGACTTTTGACGATTGAAAATCTCGAACCAACCGCTTAATTAACTGCAAATAAGTCCCAACCATGGCGCGCGTTCGAGAGGTTATTCTCGGCGTCGGTGGAGGAATCGCAGCCTATAAGTCGTGCGACTTACTCCGTCGTCTGCAAGATCGTGGATATCTAGTCACAGTCGTTCCAACGCCTTCCAGTTTAAATTTTGTAGGAGCCGCCACGTGGGAAGCGCTCTCTGGCCGACTTGTCACAACTCAAGTTTGGGAACGGGTAGACGAGGTTAGGCATATCTCGTTAGCTAAACAGGCCGATTCTGTAATCATCGCTCCAGCTACTGCAGATCTAATTGCCAGAATTGCTGCTGGTCGTGCCGATGATTTGTTAACTAATTTAGTTTTAGCGGTGGATCTTCCAATTTTAGTTGTGCCTGCAATGCATCCTCAGATGTGGCTCGATCCAGCAACACAGTCAAATGTCCAGACTCTGCGCAACCGAGGTTTTACCGTTATGGAACCCGAAGTTGGTCGATTAACTGGAGATGATATTGGACCGGGAAGATTTCCTGAGACTGATTCAATCATTGAGAGCTTCGAAAGAGTGATCGAGGTCAAGAAGGATTTACTCGGCAAGAAAGTTTTGGTCACCGCTGGTGGTACCAGAGAAGCTATAGATCCCGTTAGATACATTGGAAATCGTTCTAGTGGCAGACAAGGTTCCGCCGTTGCAAGTGCAGCACTTAGCCGCGGCGCAGAAGTAACTTTAATTCTGGCAAATTCTCAACTATCTGAAAAGGAAGAGAAATCCTTGGAGGGAATCAACGTTATTCGCGTCGATACAGCGCTAGAGATGTATACCCATCTAGAGATTGAATTTCCTAAGTCAGATCTTTTAGTGATGAGCGCAGCTGTTGCAGATGCTAGACCGTCGCAAGTTTCAGATGGAAAGATAAAGAAGGGCGATCTTCAAAGCATTGAATTGACTCAGAACCCAGATCTCCTAAAGTCAATTGCAGAGATTCGCAGCGGCCAGATAATCATTGCTTTCGCCGCAGAAACCTCACTCGATCTTGAGGTCGCTAAGGCTAAGTTGGCGGCAAAGGGCGCTAATATTCTCTATCTAAACGATGTTTCTAAAGGTGCGATTTTTGGTTCGACCAAGACTCAAGGAATCATCATTACGAGCAATGGCGCTCAAATCGAAGTACCCAATACAAGCAAGGACGCGCTGGCCGATCTTCTCCTCGACCAAGCCCTTATTCAGTTAGGTTAAGCCCATGTCAAAACGTCTCTTCACCTCCGAATCTGTTACCGAAGGCCATCCAGATAAGATCGCCGATCAAATTTCCGATGCGATCCTCGATTCACTACTTTCTCAGGATCCAGCCAGTCGCGTTGCGGTAGAAACTTTAATCACTACCGGTCAGGTTCACGTTGCTGGTGAAGTAACAACAAACGGGTATGCCGATGTAATGGGAATCGTTCGCGACACCGTTATAGGAATTGGATACGACTCTTCAGTTAAGGGTTTTGATGGAAATAGCTGCGGCGTGTCAATCTCTATTGGTCAGCAATCTCAGGATATTGCGCAGGGCGTAGATGATGCCTACGAGAACCGCGTTGCATCTTCGGTTGATCCACTAGATCTACAAGGTGCGGGTGACCAAGGGCTAATGTTTGGTTACGCATGCGATGACACTAAAGAGTTGATGCCACTTCCAATTTGGTTGGCCCACGAGTTGGCGCAACAACTTTCCAAGGTTCGTAAATCAGGAGCGCTTCCATATCTCCGCCCTGATGGAAAAACCCAAGTAACTATTGAATACGATGGCGATAAAGCCGTAGCGCTGGATACCGTTGTTATCTCAAGCCAACATGCTGAAGATGTTGATGTTGCAAAGAAGTTGACTCCTGAAATTATCGAACAGGTAATCGAACCAGTTCTTTCAAAGATCGATCTGCCACGTAAAGATATGCGCACTCTCATCAACCCAACCGGTCGTTTCGTAATTGGCGGTCCGATGGGGGATGCCGGTCTTACCGGACGCAAAATTATCGTAGATACTTATGGCGGCATGGCTCGTCACGGTGGAGGAGCGTTCTCCGGTAAAGATCCTTCAAAGGTAGATCGTTCTGCTGCCTATGCAATGCGTTGGGTTGCCAAGAACGTAGTAGCTGCTGGACTTGCCCGCCGTTGCGAAGTGCAGGTTGCTTATGCCATCGGTAAGGCGCAACCAGTTGGAGTCTTCGTTGAAACTTTTGGTACCGAGACTGTTCCAGTACAGAAGATTCAAGATGCGGTTACAACCGTTTTCGATCTTCGTCCAGCGGCAATTATCCGCGACTTAAATCTCTTGCGTCCGATTTACTCACAAACTGCTGCCTACGGCCACTTTGGTCGCGAACTTCCAAACTTCACTTGGGAATCAACTTCGCGAGTAGATGCGCTTCGCGCAGCCGTTAACTAATAGGAAGTAACGCCGTGTCGACGGCACGTCCGCTTCGATTAAAGAGGCAAGAAGCGGCGCGCCCGGATTCATTTGAGGCGGTTTCCGAACCTTATGTGAAGGTATGGGTCGACAACTCGGTAAGTCATCTCGATGGAACATTTGATTACTTAGTTCCTGAACGATTAAGCGATCAAATTCAAGTCGGCATCCGCGTCGGCGTACCTTTCGCAGGACGCGATGTCGAAGCGCTGGTTTTAGAACGCTCCAGCGAAAGCGAAATCACCAATTTAAAGTTCGTCTCATCTGTGATTTCAACTGAAATAGTTGCGACACCGAAGTTGATTTCATTAGTCAAAACCGCATCGAGGCGATGGATTTGCCATCCTTATGATTTTCTCCGATCAGCCATACCTGTGCGAGTGGCTGCTGTCGACAAATTATTTGCGAATAAACAGAGCTCGAAGACGCATGGCTTGCCAAGCGTTGGAGGCGAGACAAAGAGAACTTATCTGCACCTACAACCACATGAAGATTCACTCAAGAAGCTCGCAGATTTCGCCATAAAGGAATCAGATAAGGGTTCAGTTCTGATAGTCCTTGCTGAAGAACGTGAAATGTCAGAAATTTCCCACTTGTTACCCGAAGAGACAATCGTCCTATCCTCGACGCTTTCCAGAACGATGAGATATTCCAATTACTTGAGGGCTTTGAATACCTCTAAATCAATCGTCATTGGAACCAGAAATGCGATCTTTGCTACACCACCAGATCTACAAACATTGATTATTTTCCGCGAGAATTCACAGTCTCTCTATGAACCAAGACATCCCGGTTGGAATGTTCGCGATATCGCCCTGCTGCGAGGCGAGCAAGAGTCTTTGAACCTTTACTTCGTTGGATATTCACCTTCTTTGGAAATGGCGCGGTTGATCGAAAGCAGAGAAGTAAAATTTCTCAGTAAGAAAGTACGCTTGAAAGTGACGACTTATACGCCGAAAGGCTCGGAGTTATTACCCGATCGAATCTTCACACCTATTCGAAGCGCTCTAAGGGATGGTCCTGTTTTATTCATTGTTCCGAAAAAAGGTTATGCAAGTGCGTTAATGTGTAAGAAATGTAAGAACTTGGCCACCTGTGCTTGCGGAGGAAAACTCTCCCGCAGAAGTCAGGGCGCCCCGCCCGAATGTGTTCATTGCGCAAAGATATATACCCCTTGGGTTTGTAATTGGTGTAGTGAAGATAAATTGGTTCTTCTCGGCCGAGGCGCAATACGCCACGGGGAAGAAATTGGGCGCGCTTTTCCTGGATATGTAGTTGTAAATTCAGATGCAGACACAACAGTACGAGAGATATCTGACCGCCGGT
>WLLM01000048.1 GCA_009700715.1 Actinomycetota bacterium | reverse complement strand
GTCGCGAATAATCTTAAAACTCATCTGACCATGGCGATAACGATTCACAGTATTTCCGGTAGTTAAAGAAAGCACAGTCACTGGGCCTTCTAAATATCTGGTTCCGGTCCAGCGCAACGTAAATGTTGTTCCGGTAGCAACGGCGGTGTTCTTACTGCCGCGAGTTGTGGAGATCGCAATCAGGTTATTGGTGAGCGCCAGATTCAAGGAAGTTTTGCTAGCTAACGTGGCTAATGGCGCAGCAGTCTGAGTCTCACCCAAATCTCCAGCAAACAACTGAAGTTGAGCGCCATTTGAATCACTTCTTAACTTTGCCGAAGTTAATAGGTGCCCAACATTTATTCTGAGGATTTGTGTATCCGTTACAGTTTCGATCGCAGTACCGGTGTAGTAATACTGAAGTATCGCCGTTGCTGATTCCCCTGCTAACGCTTTGGCGCGTGCACCGATTTGGCTCATGCCAACGCCGTGGCCATAACCACTTCCCTGAAAAGCGAAAGTTGCTGGAACTTCAGCAGCGCTGGCGGCGCTAGGGAAAATAGTTAAGGCAAGAGTTGCGACAATAAAGTTAAGAAAATTCTTAGACATCCTCATTTGCTGCTGCGCTCTTTCCAACTTGCATAAATTCGCGGTATTGCTTAATCACATCTGCTGGATTTCCTCGCGCCATTAACTTGCCTTTGTGAAGCCAAGCAACTTCATTGCAGACATCTTCAATCGTAGCCATGGCATGGCTCACCAGAATTAGCGCGCGGTCAGCAGTACGCAGTTCTTTGATGCGATTTAGGCTCTTCTCTTTAAAGTGCGCATCGCCGGTGCTTAACGCTTCATCGACAATCAAGATATCTGGTTGAACAGTGGCGGCTACAGAGAAAGCTAAGCGCGCATACATTCCAGATGAATATGTGCGCATCGGCGCATCGATCGCATCGCCTAACTCTGAAAAGTCAGCGATCGCATCGAATTGCGCATCGATTTCTGCACGCGACATTCCGGCAGCAAGACCGCCGAGATATACGTTGGCGCGTCCCGTCATCGAAGGATTGAAGCCAACGCCGAGCGCCAAGAGCGTGCTGACAGAACCGTGAACTTCAATGCGCCCCTGTGAAGGGGGAACGATTCCGGAGATAACTCGCATCAGCGAAGATTTTCCAGCGCCGTTAGAGCCAATTACTCCCAGCACTGTTCCGTAATGAACATCTAAATTGACTTCATTTAGCGCACGAACAACGCGTGTGTGCTTCTTGCCGCGGCCGAGTGATTTAAGACGCGCCTTTAAAGTCGGGCGCTTGTCAATTGAAGTTGTATATGTCAGTCCAACGTTTTGAACTGAAACCGCTAGTCCATGTTTTGCATGAATAGAGTTTTGAGAATTAGAGGCGGACAGCGAAATCACGCTCCCTAGATAGGAAGAAGTAAGAACCGATTAAGAAAATCGATAGCGCCCAGATAAATGCGTGTGCAAGTGAGTAGAGATCGGGCGCTTTGGCGTAGACCATAACTTGCGACCAAGCATCTAAGAGATAGAAGAGTGGGTTAACAACTTCTAAAGTCTTGATTTTTTCCGATACATCACTTGCGTGATAGAGAATCGGTGACAAGTAAAGCAAGCTGCGCGTCATGTATGGCAATAAACTAGCGATATCGCGGAAGTAAACATTGATGCATGAAATTAAAATCGCCATACCGAGACCCATTAACAACGCAATCAGGATCACAGGGATTGCCCAAAACATCTGCCACGAATAATGCAACCCCAGGACGGTGCGCATCACAAAGAAGACTAATAGGGTTGGTGCAAATTTAAATAGCGCGATTACTGTCGCAGATATTGGAAGCATTACTCGCGGAAAGGCTGTATTTAGAATCAAACGTTGGCCCGCAGTAATGGATTTAACTCCCCCTGTGAGGCTATTGCTAATTAAATAGAAGAGAAAGAGATTGGCAGTTAAATGGCCGTAACGCGTTGCATCGCTATGCCCGCCGATGATGTAGATAAGTAGGAAATAAACGCCCGAAAGAAGAAGGGGGTTGAGCACCAACCAGAGCTGCCCAAAGACCGATCCGTAGTTCTGTTCGCGGAGTTCGGAACGAGAAAACTCGGCGATAAATGAACGTCGCGCCCACAAAGAACGCAGGTAAGAGCCGAGCGGTGGCAGGCCAGCGCGAAACGGTTCGTAAATTGATACAGGAGCGCTCATATAGGTAAAGGCTACCGCAGGGCTTTAGTTGAGGTGATGAACCCCGCGCCCCAAGCGAAATGCATAGTTGGAATGATCGCGATTAGTGAAAAATATTCGCGAATTGATCGGGCCATCATCGCTGCTGAAATCAGCACAAAGAGACCATAAGTAGCTGCCGGAATAAATAGAAGTGGATGGATAAATGAACCTGCGACTAAGGAAAATAGCGATCCCAGCAATGTCACTGGTGGCGCCAAGTAACGCAGATTTATAGTTCCCGAATGGCTACGCGAAACCACGCGACGCCAAGTTCCATATTGAAAATATTGTTTTGCTAATTTGCGAAGCGTTGGTCGCGGGCGATAGGTAACTTGCAAGCGTGGATCGAAATAAATTAAACCACCGTTTTTTCTTAGACGATGATTGAGTTCCCAGTCCTGTGCTCTTGTATATCTCTCATCAAAACCACCTGCTTGATTTATAGCTTCACGGCGAAATGAACCTAGATAAACAGTGTCGGCTTCTCCAGCGTTGCCGCCGGTATGAAAACGCGATGCTCCAACACCGAGGGGGCTACGCATCGCCCGCGCAACTGATTTCTCAAATTTTGTTATTCCTTCTGCAGCCATAATGCCACCGACATTTACAGCGCCTGTTTCGCGCAAAATTTGAACAGCAAGTGTTATGTAATTAAGCGGAATCTCGGCATGGCCATCAACGCGGATAATTACTGGGTTTTGTGAAGCAGCAACTGCCAAATTAAGTCCAGCTGCCGTCTTGCCAGTGGGATTAGAAACTAATTTAACGCGTGCATCTTTTTTGGCGAGCGCATCAGCTATTTCATTTGTGCGATCACTAGAAGGACCGAGGGCGAGAATAACTTCAAAGGTTCCTTGATAATCCTGAGAAAGTATTGCCAGTATTGAATCTTCTAAATGAGCTTCTTCATTGAGAACGGGAAGGATCACGCTTACCGCCGGTGAGGCAGATAACTCGCCCAATGATGTCGCCATAACCCCTCCACGCTATCGCCCAAGTAGAGTTCGCATGTGAAATCGACGCGAGCAATACGGATTATTACATCACTCTCATTGGGTGTTGTGGTCCTCGCATCGCTATCTTGGATCGGTCTCGGCCATGTCAGCGGCAAAATCGCACGCATAAGCGTCTTCTCAGATCTGGAAAACCGACCAGAGAAAACTTCTAAAGCCCTTAACTATCTTCTGGTTGGTTCGGATACGCGCGAAGGTTTAACGAAAGCAGAGATGAAGGCGCTGCGCGTTGGCAGTACTAAGACAGCTGCTGGCGGACGATCTGACACGATGTTGTTAGTACACATAAGTAAGAAGCGCGACAAGGCTTACCTGGTTTCACTCCCAAGAGACACTCTCGTAACAATTCCAGCTCACACCAGCACCGATGGCAAATCACAAATTCCAGCCCGCCAAAATAAATTAAATGCAGCCTTCGCATTTGGTGGAGCCCCGCTATTGATCGAAACTATTGAAGGTGAAACTAATCTAAAGATTGACCATTACATCGAAGTAAGTTTTGCGGGATTTGCCGGAATTGTAAATGCACTCGGTGGTATTGATGTCTGTACCAAAGTTGATATCGATGACCCCAAGAGCCACCTAGTTCTTAGCGCCGGTACACATACCTTGGATGGCATCGAAGCTCTTAAATATGTCCGCACACGCGACTTTGACGGTCGTGGCGATATTGGTCGTATGCAGAGACAACAACAATTTATGAGTTCGGTAATTAAGAAGGCAACCAGTACAGGCGTTCTTCTAAATCCGATAAAAATTGTTAACTTTATGAACGCTGCAATTTCCACAATTAAGATGGATGAGAACCTCAGCGAGGGTGACCTACTAGATTTAGCTAAACAGATGCGCGGATTATCTTCTGGCAATGTCCGCACACTCACCGTGCCGCTATCTAATGCAAATGGGAATGTGCCCGGTATCGGATCGGTTGTCATTTGGGATGAGCAATTAAGCACCGAGCTTTGGACCCGCATTCGCGATGATGCCGCGCTCGTAGATGAAGTAACCCCTTCACCATCGGCGAGTAGCAGCGCCTCTGCAAAACCAGTGATCGTAGATAAATTTAAGACTCGCACCGCATCGGAAAATCCATGCGGGGATATCAAATAGAAGGTGCATTAGAGTAAATCCCTATGAAACTCTCAGTTATCGGTTGCGGCTATCTCGGAGCCACTCACGCGGCATGTATGTCATCTCTTGGCTTTGAAGTGGTTGGAGTTGATACAGATCAACATAAAGTAGATCTCCTTTCGCGTGGAGAACTTCCATTCTATGAACCAGGTTTAGATACTCTCCTAGCTTCTGAGATGAAGACTGGTCGCCTATCTTTCACAACTGATTTCTCGGCAGTTGCCGATGCCGATGTTCACTTTATTTGTGTTGGTACACCGCAAAGTAAAGATGGGCTCGCAGCAGATTTAACATATGTAAAGTCTTCCGTTGCAGCGATTGCACCTCACCTAAAAGATGGTGCACTCGTGGTCGGAAAATCAACTGTTCCAGTCGGTACCGCACAAGCGCTTCGCGATATTTTGGCAACATCTGCGCCACAAGCAGATTTAGCTTGGAACCCAGAATTTTTGCGTGAAGGTTTTGCCGTTGAAGATACTTTGACGCCAAATCGTCTAGTCGTTGGGGTAGTCGATGATCGCGCTGAAAATATTCTTAAAGAGGTTTATAAGCCGATCATTGATCTCGGTACACCTTGGATTCGCGCTGACCTTCCAACTGCAGAACTAGTAAAGGTCGCCGCCAACTCTTTCCTCGCAACCAAGATCTCATTTATCAACGCAATGGCTGAAGTTTGTGAAGCAGCCGGCGGAGATGTAACCGTTCTAGCTAAGGCGATCGGTTATGACCCACGTATCGGAAACCGCTTCTTGCAAGCAGGTATTGGATTTGGTGGAGGATGTTTGCCAAAAGATATTCGCGCGTTTATGGCACGTGCCCAAGAACTTGGTGCAGATCAAGCGCTCGAGTTCTTGCGCGAAATCGACGCTATTAACTTGCGTGCTCGTCAACGTGTAATCGATGTTGTTCGCGCAGATCTTTCTGAAGATTTAACTCAATATAAAATCGCGGTACTTGGAGCGACATTTAAACCCGATAGCGATGATGTGCGTGACTCCCCAGCACTTGATATCGCGGCACAACTTCAAGCTGCAGGTGCAACCGTTGTTGTTCATGATCCAAAGGGAATTGAACCTGCACGTAAGCGTTTCCCAAATCTTGATTACGCAGAAAAAGTTGCTGATTGCGTTAAAGGCGCCGATGCGATCCTTCACTTAACTGAGTGGAAGGAATACCGCGAGCTTGATCCATCTGTAATCGGAGAGCTAGTTAAATCTAAGTTCTTAATTGATGGTCGCAATATGCTCGATCGCGATAAGTGGCGTGCAGCAGGTTGGCGTGTTCACGCACTCGGCCGCAGTGACTAATTAAAAACCAGTCTTAGTATTTCGACGTGCGTTTAGGTTTGCGCCCTTTGCCTTTGCTTCTTCGCGAATATCGGCTAACTGCGCTTCTACTTTCTTGGCAACGCTCGCATCAGATGATCCGATGATTCGCGCGGCAAGAATTCCAGCGTTCTTGGCGTTATCGATTCCTACAGTTGCCACTGGAATTCCCGCTGGCATCTGAACGATTGAAAGAAGTGAATCCATGCCTTCGAGGTTCTTAAGCGAAACCGGAACTCCGATGACTGGAAGAGTTGAAAGCGATGCCACCATGCCCGGCAAATGTGCGGCGCCACCTGCGCCGGCAATGATTACTTTGTAACCTTTTGAAGCAGCAGTCTTGGCAAACTCCACCATTTCTTCGGGCATGCGATGGGCTGAGACAACATCGGCGGTGTAACTAATTCCAAATGAATCAAGGGCCTTCGCCGCTTCTTCCATTACCGGCCAATCAGAATCTGATCCCATGATGATTGCTACATCACTCATCGATTTCCCCGCTCATAAAGTCGCGAGCATGCGCGATTATTTCGGTTAATTCTAGAAGGTTTTCGCCTACAACGGTAACGTGGCCGACCTTTCGCCCTTTGCGGATCTCTTTCTTATATTGATGGAACTT
>WLLM01000047.1 GCA_009700715.1 Actinomycetota bacterium | reverse complement strand
GAGCAGATAAATGAGTCGCACTATGTATGACTTAATCGGCCTCGCCGCTGGCGTCTGCTTCATCCTCGCTCTTAAAGGTTTATCTCACCCAAAGACTGCGCGTCGCGGAAATCTAATTGGGGCATTTGGCGCAACAGTTGCAACTCTCGTTGTTTTTGCTTACAAAGCCCCGCTTCATAACCTTGGTTGGATCTTGGCTGCGATTGCCGTCGGTTCAATTATCGGTGTTCCAGCTGCACGTAAAGTTCAGATGACACAGATGCCGCAGCTTGTTGCGCTATTTAACGGTGTTGGTGGCGGCGCGGCAGCGCTCGTTGCAATCGTTGAATATTTGGCACTTGGCGCAGATGCGACAACTGCCGAAGTTATCTTCACAGTGTTTACCGTTGTTGTTGGCTGTGTTTCATTTAGCGGATCGATCATCACCTTCTTAAAACTTCAAGAGTTGATGACTACTCGCCCAGTTGTTTTTCCTGGTGGTCGCTTTGTAATTGCGGCAACCTTGGCTGCAGTTCTTGGTGTTTCCGGTTGGGTCGTTGTCGCTCTCGGCACTACCCCGCTAATGGTTTTAGCGGCTCTCTCACTGCTCTTCGGTATTCTCTTTGTGCTTCCAGTTGGTGGCGCAGATGTTCCGATCGTTATCTCACTGCTCAATGCTTTTACTGGTTTAACAGTTGCAGCCAGCGGTTACGTTCTAAATTCAACTCTATTGATCATCGCTGGAACTTTGGTTGGTGCCTCAGGAACAATCCTGACTCGCTTGATGGCAGAGGCGATGGGACGTTCATTATTTGGAACTCTCTTCGGTGCATTTACTGCAAAGCCACAAGACACATCTGCTGCTGGAGAAGAACGCCCAGTGCGTTCTGGTTCACCAGATGACGTTGCAATTCTTCTTAACTACGCACGTCGTGTTGTTATCGTTCCTGGTTTCGGTTTGGCTGTTGCACAAGCTCAGCACACCGTGCGCGAACTCGCAGATTTGATGATCTCAAAAGGTATCGATGTCGCCTACGGAATCCACCCAGTTGCCGGTCGCATGCCAGGACATATGAACGTTCTTCTTGCTGAAGCAAATGTTCCATACGATCAATTGGCTGAAATGGATGAAGTTAACCCAACCTTTGGTCAGACCGATGTTGCAATCGTTATCGGTGCAAACGATGTGGTTAACCCTGCAGCACAGACAACTCCAGGTTGCCCGATTTACGGAATGCCTATCTTGGAAGTTTCCAACGCTGCAAATGTTATTTTCTTGAAGCGTTCGATGCGCCCAGGCTTTGCCGGAATCGAAAATGAACTTCTCTATGATCCAAAGACGATGTTGCTCTTTGGTGATGCTAAGGCTTCGCTAACTAAGGTTGTTAGCGCGCTCAAAGCGCTATAAGTTTTTAAGTTAAAACTTAACCAACCATCTCGGAGTCGCGCACTTTAGATTGATCGTGCGTGCACTTGGTATTTGCTGGTAACTCGTTGCAAGAATCGCAGAGCAAGATCAGTTCGTGACAGGTCTTGGTGCGGCAATTGCGGAAGATTTTGCTTGGCGCCTGGCAGATTTCGCATTCACCGATGACCTTGGTTTTAGTTGAGAAATCGATCGCCATACGTGAATCAAATGTATAGAGCGAGCCTTCCCAGAGACCATCATCTGCAAACTTTTCGCCGTACTTAACGATGCCGCCATCGATTTGATAGACCTCTTTAAAGCCGCGATTCTTCATTACAACTGACAAGATTTCGCAGCGGATACCGCCGGTGCAGTAGGTAACAACTGGCTTTTCCTTCAAGTGGTCATACTTGCCACTTTCAATTTCGCGGACAAAGTCACGTGAAGTATCTACATCAGGAACGATCGCGTTCTTAAACTTGCCGATCTTGGCTTCGAATTGATTACGGCCATCGAAGAAGACAACGTCATCGCCGCGTTCTTTAACTAGCTCGTGAACTTGTTCAGGGCGAAGATGCTGACCACCGCCGACAACTCCCTTTTCATCAACTTTAATCTCATCAGGGTTATCGAATGCAACAAGTTCTTTCTTGACTGCAACATAAAGTCTTGGAAATTCATCGCCCTTGCCTTGTGACCATTTAAATGCGATCTTCTTAAAGCCCGGATATTTCTTGGTGTACTTCACATATTTGCGAAGATCATCGATGTCGCCGCCAACAGTTCCATTAATTCCTGTTGGAGAAATCAAAATGCGTCCCTTTAGGTTTAACGCTTCGCAGAGATTTTTCTGCCAGAGTTGAATCGCGACAGGGTCAGCTATGGGCGTGAAGCCATAGTAGAGAAGGACTTTCTGCGGATTCATGCTCACATTCTATCCACTCGGAAATGCGTTTTTAACCTGCGGAAAATGTCCGTCGGCGACTGAAAAGATAACTACACAGTCGCCTCATGGACTTATTGCGCTGCGTAGGTCAAACGGTCAACCTCCGTCGGCGACTGAAAAGATAACTACACAGTCGCCTCATGGACTTTTCCTTGGTCACATTGCGAGGATGTGAGAAGCAAAAAAGGCTGGCTAGTTCTCCTGAATACCTTGAGGCGTATTGTGGACGTCGAGGATGTCGCCGGAGAGTTTGTCGGTGCGGTTCAGTAGGCGCTTGGCATCTTCCTTATAAATCGCAGGAATCGAGCCAAGTAAACCCTTCTGGAAATCTTCAAACGCTTGCAGAACTTCGCGCTTGGTATTCATTACAAATGGCCCCATCCAAGCAACAGGTTCTTTGATTGGTTGGCCACCGAGAATAAAGAGTTCAAGGTTTGGCGAACGAGTTTCTTGATTGTTTGCTGCGCGCACAACGATTGAATCGCCATCGCCGAAAACAGTTAGTTGTCCCATGTGTACTGGACGATTTTCATCGCCGACAAAACCGTGGCCTGAAATTGTGTAAACGAGTGCGTTGTAATCTTTGCGCCATGGCAAGCGAAGTTCGGCGCCAGGTGCAACAGTTGCGTGAATTAAAGTAATTGGTGTCTGTGTTGTTCCGGGACCAACATGTCCATCAAGTTCACCAGCGATGATGCGGATGAGTGATCCACCGTCAGCAGTTGATAGAAGCGCAACATCATTTGCACGAACATCTTGGTAAGCAGGTGGTGACCATTTCTTTGCAGCTGGAAGATTTACCCAAAGTTGGAAGCCGTGGAATAAACCACCACTCATTACTAAATGTTCTGGTGGTGTTTCGATGTGCAGAATTCCGCCGCCAGCGGTCATCCATTGTGTGTCACCATTTGAAATTGTTCCGCCGCCACCGTTGCTATCTTTATGATCAAAAATTCCATCAATAATGTATGTAACTGTTTCGAATCCGCGATGTGGGTGCCATGGAGTTCCCTTTGGCTCACCTGGTGCGTATTCAACTTCGCCCATTTGATCTAAGTGAATAAATGGATCGAGTTCTGCCAAGTCAACGCCGGCAAATGCGCGACGAACGGGAAAGCCTTCACCTTCAAAACCTTGGGGCGCGGTCGTGATGCTCTTTACGCGACGGGCACGTGCATTTGGCGCATCGGCAACGCGAGGAAGAACGGTGATGTCACTTACGGTAACTGCTGGCATTTTTACTCCTTGTTCGTGCGCTCAACTTTAGTTGAACTTTCAACTACCTGCAACTTAAAGTTATTTCGCAAAGTATGTGGAAAAGGGCTGCTTTCGACCGATTCGTGTCAGCGCTGCAAACCAATATCTCCCTCATGACCACCGCCCACAAGTTAGTACCGCTTCTGGACGGAGATCTGACACATAAGGTTGTCGAGCTGCTAAATGCGATTCCTGGAATAAAGACCCTTTCAGAATTAGTCGCAATAGATCCGGTCAAATTAACTCCAAGCACTCGAATCGATTATTTAACAGCCCTCGAACGACAAACCGCTTGGCTACAAGCGCTGATGCAAAGAGCCATAATCGCAGTGGCCGGAAACGAACCTAGCGTTGCCAATGGCGAGGATGTGTTCTTCGGGGTTGATGAAGCAGAGCGTGAAGACGTTTCAACCGCTCTGCGACTTTCAGCCGGGACTGCCCAATCTCGAATAGATGTCGCTCGCACACTTGTAAATTATTTACCAAATACCTGCTCTGCTTTGGCAACCGGTGACATCTCTCTCGCTCATGCAAATGTAATTGCGAAAGAAACTGCAGCAGCCATCCGTGATGGATTAACTGAATTTCAAATTTTTGAAGTCGAACAACGCGCTATTGCTCATGCCGAATTCCATACTCCGGCACAAGTCGCTAACCAAGTGCGCACATCGCTTGCTCGTATCGCACCTGAAACTTTTGAAGATACCGTGGCTCGCGCACGAGATACTCGTCGCGTCTCTTGCTATAACGATAGTGATGGCATGTCTACGGTAGTTGCAATTTTGCCGGCCGCTGATGCGCAAGTAGTAATGAATGCGATTGAGAGTTTCATCCGCTTGACTGGCGCGGAAAACAACGCCGCCAATTCTATTGGCGCTAAAGATGTTAGAAGCACAGATATGAAGCGAGCAGATGCCCTCACTGCAATCGCAGCGGCTTCTCTTTCTGCTTCTCCAGTAACTCCTCACCGCCGCCCAATCGCTATAAACGTCACAATCGATCTCCCAACATTGCTAGGTCTGGCGGAAAACCCTGGTCAACTAGCGGGATATGGCGCAATTCCCGCATCGGTAGCTCGCGAATTAGCTTCAGATGGAAAGTGGAAACGATTTGTCACCGATCCGCAGACTGGAAATCTCTTAGATTATGGACGCGAAAGTTATGAACCACCACAAGCGCTAAAGGATTTCTTGATCGCGAGGGATCGAACTTGTCGATTCCCAGGTTGTCGAAGATCGGCAGCCCTCTCAGATTTAGATCACGCGAAAAGTTGGGAAGAAGGAGGTTCCACTTCTGCGGAAAACTTAGGGGCTCTTTGTAGGCGACACCATCGATTGAAGACTCACGATGGCTGGAGCGTGACTAGCCATGGTGATGGTTCGTGCACTTGGATATCTCCACTTGGAAAGAAATTCTTTACACCAGCACGTTCCATTCATGACGCCGTTTGATTCAAAGACTACTTTGCAAATAATCCTGCGCGGCTCCTTCTTTATGAGCGATACTTACTTCCATGATCTGGTGGCCAAGTGAGATTCCAACTCTCCAATACGGACGCGTCACTCTGCGCCCGCCGGCCGAATCGGATATTTCAAAGATTTATGAAGCTTGCCAAGATCCACTAATTCCTAGATTCACTACAGTCCCCGCCGAATACACCATGGCTCATGCGTTGGATTATGTGCAACGCGTTCCCGCTTCGCTGGAACTTCGTAGAGAATTTCCCTTTGTAATCGAGTTTGGCGTTGGGGACGATAAGGAATTCGCTGGAGTCGCTTCGCTCCACACTATAAGTATTGATAATCATCGCGCTGAAATCGGCTACTGGATGCACTCTCCTATGCGTGGAAAAGGCATCGGGACAATCGCAGCCAAGATGATCACCAACTATGGCTTTTTAACGATGGGTTTTCTGCGCATCGAAGCCGCAGTCGATGTAGATAACGCACCTTCACAAAAATTGCTTATCAGCGCTGGATATAACAAAGAAGGAATTCTCCGCCAGCGCGTTACGCGCTCAGATGGTTCTCAGATAGACATGGTAGAACTAGCAGTAATTGCAAGTGAATGGAAAGAGTTAAACTAAAAATATGGAATCTTTGGCACTCGTCGTCGTAGCGCTAATGGCGTTAGTTTTATTTACTGGTCCCATTTCCTTGCTGCTTACAAGCAAACTTTTTTGGGATTTCACGCGAAGAAATAAACCGGTTTGGGTGCTGCGTCGTTTTATTGTCGCAACAGTTTCACCTTTAGGTATGTCGGTTCAGATAATGTTTATTTTCAATCAAATACCACCTGGGCCAAAAGCATTTGCTCTTGGCGGGTTTGTGATAAATGTAATTGCACTCAAGCGAGAATTCTTTAGAAAACGTCCTTGGAAAACTCTCTTTAAAATTGAATCTAGTGATCCAAATGGACCTGCAGGTCAAAGCTAAGAGAGAGTTAAGATGATGGATTTATCAAGCCTGCTTTACATTGCTTGCTTATTTCTATTTGTATTTGGAGTTTTCAATGGGACATCCCGTGATAAATCCAAGATAAAAAAATCCGCAATTAAAGCAATAGCGCTTGTCGCTATTGCTTTAATTATTGTTGCTTTTATTTAATCCATGGTGGAGGTGCCGGGAATCGAACCCGGGTCCTTCGGAATTAAAACAGGGCTTCTACGGGCGTAGTGTGGCTATCGTTTTCTCAGTTCCGAATCTCTTGCACACAAGTATTCGACAAACTCATTTGCGAAACTGTTCTCCG
>WLLM01000046.1 GCA_009700715.1 Actinomycetota bacterium | reverse complement strand
ACAGATTCACGTAAAGCACGTAACGGACTTTCAATTGAAGAAATTGGTCGTTACGTTCCAGGACAAGAGCCATCAATCATGGAAGTTAACTCAGAGCGCGCGCAATACTGGCTCGGAGTCGGCGCACAACCAACTGCCGCTGTAGAGGCGATCTTTAAGGTCACTGGCGATTGGCAGAAGTTCAAGGGCCTACCTGGCACTGAAGGAACACTTAAGTTTGCAACACCAAAGCCAGCTAAGAGCATCGCTTACGAAGCAGCTGTTAAGCAAGCAATGGATGAGCCTAAAGAAGGCGCAACAACAATGAAGAAGAAGGCGCAAGAGAAGTTGGCTGCAAAGGCTAACCCTGCTCCTGTATCTGACGTGGTTGTTGAAGAAGCACCTCAAGCAGATGTCATTTCTGAGGAAACTCCAGTTGAGGCAGTTGTAGAAACTGCAGCAGTGTCCGAACCAACTGCGACCGATGTGGTGGCAGAGGTTCCAGCTGAGCCAGTGACTTCAGAAGAGGCCGCTGAATAACAATGATGGACGAAGCTCTCGAGCACCTCGTTAAAGGAATCGTTGATAATCCTGAAGATGTCATCGTTAAGGAAAAGACTCACCGTCGTGGCACAACTCTAGAAGTTCGTGTTAATCCTGAAGATATCGGCAAGGTAATTGGTCGTAATGGTCGCACCGCAAAAGCACTTCGCACAGTTGTAAGCGCTATTGCTGGTCGTACTGTTCGCGTTGACCTAATCGATACCGATGAGGCTCGTTAAAGCGAAAGCTTTTATCTGATGCGCCTTAATGTAGGGCGCATCGGTCGCGCCCACGGAATCTTGGGCGAGGCCACAATTGAAGTACGTACCGATGATGCAGCAGAACGTTTTGCCATCGGGGCAATACTTGAGACAGAAAGCCACGGGAATTTAACCGTGGCTTCTGCACGTGTACACAACGGAATCTTGTTGCTTGGATTTGTTGGCGTTGCTGACCGCAATGCAATCGAGAAATATCGCAACCAACTTCTGTATGCAGATGTTGATATCGATGCGCCCGGGCTAGATGAAGATGATTATCACGTACTGCAGTTAATTGGCTGTCAGGCTTATCTCGTGGATGGCGATTTATTCGGTGAAGTCATCGAGGTGTTAAATCTGCCGGGACAGGATGTTTTGAGTATTAAAACCGAAAGTGGAGAAGTTCTGATTCCATTCGTGCATCAGCTAGTTCCTGTAGTTGATATCAAGGCTAAGAAAATGACCGTTATTCCGCCCGAAGATTATGAAGCAGGTGTGGCTAAATGAAAATTGATGCTGTAACCATCTTCCCTGAATACTTTGCACCTGCTCAACTCTCTCTATTGGGAAAAGCGCAAAGCAAAGGCTTAGTTGATATTCAGGTTCACGACCTACGCGCAGTAACAGAAGATAACCACAACACAGTCGATGACACTCCTTACGGCGGCGGAGCAGGCATGGTGATGTTGCCTGAAGTCTGGGGCCGCGTGCTGGATCCACTGATGGTTGCTGATACCGATTTAATTATTCTGACTCCTGCCGGAAAACGATTTAACCAAGAGATGGCGCAGAGCTTTGCAAATTCAAAGCATCTCATCTTTGCTTGCGGGCGTTATGAAGGAATCGACGATCGAGTGCGTCAACATTACGAATCAACTGAGTACTCCTCCAAAAACGTACGAGTGCATGAAGTCTCAATTGGTGACTACGTTCTTGGTGGGGGAGAAGTAGCTTCTCTTGTAATGATTGAGGCGATCACAAGATTAATTCCAGGTGTACTAGGAAATCCAGAATCCCTGGCCGAAGAGTCACATAATTCTGAAGGGTATTTGGAATATCCAAACTTCACGAAACCGCAAGAATGGCGTGGACTTCAAGTACCTGAGGTCTTATTGAGTGGAAATCATGCCGAAATCGCGAAGTGGCGCGAATTACAGGCAATTGAGCGCGCAAAAAAGAATTTATAACTAGTCAGTAACCGAACAAGTGCCATAGCGTTCACCTATGAGCGAAGAGTCAGCCAAGATCCAATCACGCCTTATCCGCGATCTTGAACCAGTTGTTGCAGTTGAGCTCGAACGCCACCTATCTGTTCAAAAGAATTGGTACCCACACGAGTATGTCCCTTGGTCTGAAGGTCGCGATTACGCAGGACCTTTAAATGGAGATGCTTGGGAAGCGAAGGATTCTCGCCTGACGCCGGTCGCACAAGATTCGCTAATTTTAAATTTACTTACTGAAGATAACTTGCCTAGCTATCACACCGAAATCGCGCTTTCGATGGGTCGCGATGGCGCATGGGGAAATTGGATCGAACGTTGGACTGCTGAAGAAGCTCGTCACTCAATTGTTATTCGCGATTATTTAATGGCAACTCGTGGCGTAGATCCATATGAACTTGAAGATCTACGAATGGCGCATATGTCTCTCGGCTATCAAACGCCGTATGAAAACGATATGTTGCATACGATCGCCTACGTTTCTTTCCAGGAATTGGCTACCCGCATATCACATCGCAATACTGGAAAAATTTCTGATGATCCAATCGCTGAAGGAATGATGCAGCGCGTGGCACTTGATGAGAATCTTCATATGCTCTTCTATCGCAATACTCTCTCAGCGGCGCTCGATATGGAACCAAATGCAGCGATGCGCGCCATTACAGACGTTGTAACTAACTTCGACATGCCAGGTGCGAATATGCCGGGCTTTGGCCGCAAGGCAGTTCAGATCGCGCTTGCTGGAATTTACGATTTGCAACAGCATCTAGATGATGTTGTTTCACCGGTTCTACGAGCCTGGAATGTCTTTGAACGTAATGATTTATCAGGAGATGGCCTCGTCGCACGAGATGAACTAGTTGCCTTCATGAATAAGTCTGCGCAAGAAGCGGCGACATTTAACGATAAGCGAGAAGTTCACTTTGAGCGCTTAATCGCACGTGGTCAAAATCCAATTCGCATCCAAAAGTAGCGTTCTGTAGAATCTCTCCATGTCTAAGCGCGTACTTTTTATTGAACACGATCATGCCTCAGAAGCTGGTCCGATTTCGCAACGCTTTGCAGAACACGGATATGAAATAAATCGTTTCCTCATTGTCGATGAAGCTAATTACTTAACTCCCAATGTCACCGTCGAATGGCCAGACCTTCTCGAATTCGATGTACTGGTCATTATGGGAGCGCCGTGGGGCGCTTGGGAAGATGATCGAATCGGTAACTGGCTAATTCCAGAAATGAAATTGGTTTTGCAAGCACATAATGCCGGTATTCCAATTCTCGGAATTTGTTTTGGTGGCCAGCTAATGGCGCGAGTTCTTGGCGGTTCTGTAGCTCGTGCGCCTAAGGCTGAACTCGGATGGTATGAAATCAATAGCGATGACACTTCACTAATCGAGATTGGTCCATGGTTTCAATATCACTGGGATCGTTGGCAACTTCCTTCAGGGGCGAAAGAAATTGCTCGCACAGATATCGCATCACAGGCATTCACTTATGGAAGAACTTTGGGTCTGCAATTTCACCCTGAGATCGATCCACGGGTCTTGGATCTCTGGCTCGCCATGGACGGCGGGTGCGTGGAGGTCGAATCTGAAGGCGTTGTCGTAGAAGAGTTAAGAGCACAGACTGCGCAGCTCGAACCTGAAACTAATAAGCGAGGCTACGAACTTGTAGATAGATTTCTATCTAAGATAGCCTCATCAGAAGTAAAAACCTTTAATTAATTTTTTTGATAAAAACCTGGGAGCGAAATGAACAATATCGAAGCCTTCAATAACCATCTACCGGTAAAGGTCAGATTCGGTGAAGGGGTGGCGGTATCACTTCCTGTAGTTATCGATGAACTAGGCGCGAAGAAAGTCTTCTTGATGGTTGATGCCGGCATTGAGAAGTTCAATCCCGCAGCCAAATCGATTATCGATCGCTTGGTGACGATCTCGCACCTGACAGTTACAGTATTTGAAAAGCCAGCTGGCGAACCAACTATCGCCATGGTCGATGATGCAACAAATGCACTTAAGGCATCTGGTGCAGAGGTCGTTGTTGCACTTGGCGGGGGATCTGTAATCGACACTGCAAAGGCAGCTCGCCTATGTGCCCAATTGAATTGCACATTCCGCGAATTCCAGGCGCAAGCACCAACCTATCCAGTTCCATCTGTATCTCTTATCGCAATGCCAACATCTGCCGGTACTGGATCAGAAGTATCTGGCGGATCAGTGATTTCAGATCCGGATGCAGGTCTTAAGACAGGTATCGCAAATGGAAATCTTCGTGCACAGGTTGCGCTAGTTGATCCGGTGCTTACTTACAGCATGCCGCCAACTATGACCGCCAATACCGGCATTGATGCGCTGGCCCAAGCGATCGCCGGAATCATTGCTAAATGTTCGACTCCAATTGGTGATGCGATCGGTTATGAAGCAGTGCGCATGATGTCCGGTTCATTAGTTGCGGCATTTAAAGATGGCAACGATAAGGAGGCTCGTTCTGCCATGTCTGCTGGAAGCATGATGGCTGGATTAACTATGAATATTTCAGATTGCACTGCGGAGCACTCACTCGGCCAAGCTATCGGTGGTTTAAAGCACGTTCCGCACGGCTTAACAATTGGTTTGGTACTTGTTGAGACGCTTACTCGCGAAGCAAAGGTTGTTCCTGAAAAAATGGAGCGTGTTGCAGATGCGATGGGCGTTGCCCAGGATGGAACTCGCGATGGATCAAGAGCAGTTGGCGCCGTTCGCAAAATTCTTGCCGACCTACAATTCCCAGTCTTATCAAGTATCGGTGTAACCGCCGATGACCTTGATCTCCTTACAGATAACACGATGGCTGATTACTTCATCACCCAAGCACCACGTCCTTGGACTCGTGACGAAGTATTTGCAGCCTTTACATCAGCGCTAAATCTAGAAACGCGTACCGCTTAACTCACTCAGTAGCGAAGTAAACGTTCTTAGTTTCTGTGTAAGCATCTAGGGCATCTGGTCCAAGAGCTCTACCGAGCCCTGATTGTTTAAAGCCACCAAATGGCGTCCAGAAACGAACTGAAGAGTGAGAGTTAACTGAAAGGTTTCCACTCTCAATTGCGCGGGATACACGCATCGCTCTGCCCAAGTCGTTTGTCCAGATCGATCCTGATAATCCGTACTCCGAAGCATTTGCTAAGGCAATCGCATCGGCCTCATCTTCAAATGTTAGGACTGATACAACTGGTCCAAAGATTTCTTCTTGCCAGGTACGAGAGTTAACGTTCTTTGGCATTAGAACAGTTGGCGGCATCCAGTATCCGGCACCGCTAGGAGCAGAACCAGTAAATGCAACGGTGTCATCCTTATCACCCAAGAAAGATTGCACAGTTTCTAACTGTTTCTTAGAGATAAGTGGACCCATCTGTGAAGAGTCGAGATTCGGATCTTCTACGCGGAAAGCTTTTACACTCTTTTCAAAACCTTCCATAAAGCGATCGAAGGCGCTCTTTTGAACCAAGATACGTGAACGGGCACAACAATCTTGTCCAGAGTTATCGAAAACTGCACCAGGTGCAGCCGCTGCGGCGCGATCAATATCAGAATCGGCGAAGATTACATTTGCGCTCTTGCCACCAAGTTCTAAGGTAACGCGCTTAACTTGATCTGCACAGCCAGCCATAATCGATTTTCCGACTGCAGTAGAACCAGTAAATGAAATCTTGCGCACAGTTGGGTTAGTTACAAAACGATTTCCAACAACGCTTCCCTTTCCAACGATTACATTGAAAACACCTTCGGGAATTCCTGCTTCTAGCGCCAACTCGGCGAGTCTGATCGCGGTTAGGGGAGTGAGCTCTGCTGGCTTTAAGACCACTGTATTTCCAGCCGCTAGCGCTGCAGAAAATCCCCAGCTGGCAATTGGCATAGGAAAGTTCCAAGGAACAATTATTCCGACAACCCCGATTGGCTCTTTAAAGGTTATATCTACACCGCCGGCAACTGGAATCTGCTTACCGAAAAGTCTTTCCGGGGCGCCTGCGTAATAGTTAAGAACATTTGCTACGTTATCTGCTTCCCAAAGAGCATTACCGCGAATATGTCCTGAGTTATTGATTTCAATCTGCGCCAACTCTTCACGGTGTGCGGTGACTAGAGATGAAAAGCGGCGTAGTAAATTCGCACGATCGCCAGGGGAGACGTTCTTCCAAGTCAAGAAAGCTTTAGCTGCGCGCGCAATTACCGCATCAGTTTCAGCTATATCTGCTTCATGTAACTGAGTTACTAACTTTTCGGTGGCAGGGTTGATTACATCAAAGGTGGTGGACACGTTTTAGAACCTTTCGAAGTTGCGGAATAATTCCCAATCGGTAACTGCTTTGCTGTAAGCAGCTATTTCAACCTTTGCCATATTTGCGTAGTGGCTTT
>WLLM01000045.1 GCA_009700715.1 Actinomycetota bacterium | reverse complement strand
GGAACAATTACACGTTGGAACGATCCTGCGATCATCAAGGATAACAATCGTGCTTACGACAAGATCATCTACAAGAAGGATAAGAACGGTAACCCAGTTCTAGATTCAAAGGGCAACCCAGTAGTTGCAACAAAGCTTTCAACTACTACTCGCTACACACTTCCAGATAAGCCAATCAAGGTTATCTATCGTTCAGATTCTTCAGGTACTTCAGAGAACTTCACAAATTACCTAAATAAATCAGCCCCAACTGTTTGGACAAAGGCCAAGGCTTCAGTATTTACTAGCTCATTCCCTGGTGAAATAAATGCTCCAGCAAACCTCGGACGTATCGTTGGCGCTTCATCATCAACTGGAGTTTCACAGCTTGCCGGTAAGACTCCATACTCAATTACATACGCAGAAGTTAACTACGCGACAGCGAATAAGTTGAAAGTTGCAAATGTAATTAACCCAGCAGGAAATGCTGTTGAGCCTAACTCGGTCAACACTTCAGCGTTTCTTTCTGATGCAGCAATGGATGCCAACGGAATCATGACATTCAACTATGCAACTACAGAAGCTGGCGCATACCCACTAGGTATCGTCTCTTACCTTCTTGCTGATACTTCTTACGCTGATAAGACAAAGGCTGCAGCAGTTAAGGCGCTTGCGACTTATCTACTTTCACCAACATGCGCAAAGGACAAGGGCGCTGCTCTTGGATTTAGCGTCATCGACGGTGGATTCTTGAAGAAAGCCCAGTCACTAGTTGCAAAGATCGGTTAATTCTTAACCTATCCACGAGGGGAGAACGGCCAGGGAAACCTGGCCGTTTTTCTTTTCCCCTAAACTCAACCAATGAAGATTCGCCTTGCAGAGCCAGTTGATGTTAACGATATACATCGCCTGATTTACGAGCTCGCTGTTTATGAAAAAGCGCCAAAGGCGATGGTGGCTACCGTGGATCAGATCAAAGATTCACTATTTAATGACCATCCAGTTGCCTTCTGCCATGTTGCCGAAGTGGATGGAAAAATTGTTGGAATCGCGCTCTGGTTCTTAAATTACTCAACTTGGTTAGGTAAGCCAGGGATTTACCTCGAAGACTTATTTGTTCAACCTGAATTCCGCGGTCATGGTCTTGGTAAAGCATTCATGAAGACTTTGGCACAACTTTGCATCGAACGTGATTACGAACGATTCCAGTGGTGGGTTCTGGATTGGAATACGCCTTCTATAGATTTCTATAAATCACTTGGAGCAGTTCCGATGGATGAGTGGACCGTATTTAGACTTTACGGCGATGCGCTAAAGAAATTTGCTAGCGAGTCTTAACAACGCGATAGCTTTGCAACGTTGGATCGGTGGCATATGCAATTCGCACACCCGCCTTTTGAGAAGCGCTTAGACCGCTAACTATTTGTTCGGTCAAAACTTCACCTGGTGCAACAACGGCAACCCCTGGTGGATATGGCGCGATTAGATCTGCAGATACACGGCCAATCGCCTTAGTTGCGCTAACCATTTCGGTTTTAGCAAAGTAGGCATTACGCATTGATGTAGCAATCTGTGGAATAACTGACCAGCTAAGTGCAGTGGCGCTTTGCCGTGGCAAACCTTGCAACTTCTTCAAGATAGGCACAAGTTTCATAGCCAAGCCTTGGAAATCTTCTTTGGTATCTGCCAACGTTGCTAAGAAAACAATTGTGTCGCGATCGGCCATTTCAACACGGATGCCTTGTTGGATTAACGCTTTTTCAATATCGACCCCAGAACACCCAAGTTGCTGGACGCGTAGGACGATCTTTACGGGATCAAAGCGGCTGGGTGCGAAATCACTAGGGTTTAAGAAGATTGGTAGATCAAAGTTTGCTTGTACCGCTAACTTAAATTGCGCCACATTTTCGAGAAGCGCACCAAGAAGTTCGGACCCTCTAGTTTCCAAGAGCGCGCGTACAGCATCGATTGAAGCCAGGGGAGCGCCAGCAGGGGATGTGGTGTGAGTTGTTTCAAAACTTTGCTCAAGTCTTTCGGCGCTAATAAATTTAGTTTGCGCAAGCAATAACGCAGATGCGCTATATCCGGGTAGCGCTTTGTGAACACTGGTAATTAGCGCATCGGCGCCCTGGGCAATTACATGTTGCGGCAGATCTGGATGGAAACCAAAGTGGCCACCCCATGCGGCATCAACGATTACCGGAATAGATTTTTCATGTGCTGCGGCAATTAGAGGCTTTAGATCTGAAAGAGTTCCGAGATAACCTGGTTCGGTTAGCAATACTGCAATTGGGTTTTCTTTTAGCACCCGTTGAAATTCGGCTAGAGCGATTCCAGTAGGTACACCCGTTGAATTATCGATTTCAGGGCTCATCCAGATTGGTTCGAGTCCAGCTAAAACAAGTGCGCTAAGGACAGAGCGATGTGCGGTGCGTGAAACGGCAACTTTGTCACCAGGTTGTCCGAGCGCCAGTATCACTGCTTGATTTGCGTGGGTAGATCCACCGGTTGAAAAACGCGCAAAGTCTGCACCCCAGAGTTTGGCTGCGATAGCTTCTGATTTCTTTAAAACTTGATTGGTTAATTTGATTTCATCTAATCCGCCGTAAAGAGGGATATCTGAATCAACGACAGCGCCTAACCCTGCATCAATTAGCGATGCTCTCTGCTTATGCCCAGGAATCGTAAATGGAGTGTGACTTGCCTCAAAGTAAGTCAGATATGCATCGAGTAGCGGAGCGCTACTGCGCAGTTCATTTTTCTTCTCCACTGTCTGAGCCTAACTCGTTGCGGCGCAGAAGTTAAAAAGTGGCTCTATAATTTAGCCATGACCTCAAAGGACCCTCTCCCGCAATCACGTCACTTGGCCACCGCTATTCCAGGGCCAAAATCGCAGGAGTTAATTGCGCGTCGCAAAGAGGCAGTATCTGCAGGTCTAGGAATGGCAATTCCGGCAATCATCGAACGTGGTGAAGGTGCGATCCTGCAAGATGTAGACGGCAATCGCATTATCGATCTCGGTGCAGGAATCGGCGTTGTAAACGTTGGAAATGCAGCGCCACGTGTTGTCGCTCGCGTAATTGAAGCAGTACAAGCATTTACACATACCAACTTCACCACCGCTCCATATATGGGATACATCGAAGTCTGCGAAGCGCTTAATCGCATCACTCCAGGAACCCATAAGAAGAAATCAATTTTGCAGAACTCTGGCGCAGAAGCAGTTGAAAATGCAATAAAGATCGCGCGCCATTCGACAAAGCGCCCTGCAGTAATCGTCTTTGAGCACGCGTATCACGGCCGCACTAACTTAACTATGGCGCTAACTGCCAAGAACGTTCCATACAAGGAAGGTTTCGGGCCATTTGCAAACGAGATCTACCGAGTGCCTATGCCTTACTCATTCCATTACGAAGGAAACCTAGCCACTATGGCGCAGGATTATCTGGATATCGTCACTTCCAAGATCGAAAAAGAAGTTGGTGCCCATAACGTTGCTGCAATCATTATCGAACCAATTCTGGGCGAAGGCGGATTCATAGTTCCACCTAAGGGTTTCTTGCCAGGTCTTGCAAAGTTTTCTACCGAAAACGGAATTGTTTTTATCGCAGATGAAGTTCAAACTGGTTTTGCCCGCACCGGAAATATGTTCGCCTGCGAAGATGAAGGTGTTGTTCCAGACATGATCGTTACCGCAAAGGGCATCGCTGGTGGATTGCCACTTGCCGCAGTCACAGCGCGCGCTGAGATTATGGATTCTTCACATGTTGGCGGACTCGGTGGAACATACGGTGGAAACCCAATCGCATGTGCAGCAGCTCTCGGTGCAATCGAAACTATCGAAGAAGAAAAACTTGTCGAACGCGCACAGCACATCGGCAAAATTCTTAACGAATCGTTAACTGCGCTCGCGAAGAAATACCCAATCATCGGTGAAGTTCGCGGACGTGGCGCAATGCAGGCGATTGAGCTTGTTGAAGCCGGAACCAAGACTCCAAACTCTGCTGCAATGGCTGCAGTTATTAAGTATTGCCAGAGCAAAGGTGTACTAATCCTCACTGCTGGCACGTACGCAAATGTGATCCGTTTCTTGCCACCAATCGTCATTAGCGATGAGCTATTGAAAGATGCGCTTGGAGTTCTAGAAGAAGCTTTCGCCAGCCTTTAATTAAATCGGCTCGATCAACTTATACTCATTCAGTGGATCTAGACCTTTTAGTTAATCTCCTTGACTTAGCCGGCACATTTGCCTTTGCCCTCGTTGGTGCGCGAATTGCTGCAGATAAAGGTTTGGATTACGGCGGCATTGCATTTATTGCGGCAATTGCATCGCTTTCTGGTGGAACTCTAAGAAATATACTTTTGGGTCAGAGACCACCTTGGGTTTTACATACCTGGTTATTCGCCGGTGTCGCAATCGCAGTGCTCATTACATTGGCCATGAAGCGAACAACTCCTGTAGGACGATTTGTTTTATTGCTAGACACAATTGGTTTAGCAGTTTGTTCAGTATCCGGTGCCCAGTTTGCGCTGACTCACGGTGCTCCCTTTCTTGCATCAGTTGTACTAGGTCTAATAGGCGGAGTAACTGGTGGGCTATTGCGCGATGTTCTGTGCCAAGTTGAGCCAGTATTGCTGCACAGAGAAACTATTGGAACTTCCTGTTTAGCAGGCTCACTTATATATGTAACAGGCGATTACTTTGGAGTTAACTCTGGATTCGTTGCTCTAGCTGCAGGAGTTATCGTGATAATTGTGCGCGAATTATCGATTCGCTTTGATTGGCATCTTCCAAAGGTCGGCGCTTAGTTAATGCAGGCTAAAGAAAGCGTAATAGAGACACCACGTTTAGAACTTCATCACATAGCAGGCGACCGGCTCATAGATTTATTTGAAAAGCGTGATGATGTATTTGCGCTACAAGGCGAGCCGTTTACCAATCCACTTCGAGTATTAATCGATTTTCAAGGGCCACTTGCTTGGCGCGTGCCTCAGGTAAAGGAAGATTCGTCTGTAAATAAATGGTTTGTGCGTTGGATCGTGCTCAAGGAAAGGAGCGAAGTTATTGGAAGCACTAGTTTTCATGGCGCTCCAGATTCAGATGGCATGATCGAAATTGGTTTAGGAATCGAAAGCGAATACCAAAATCAGGGATATGCCAAGGAAGCGCTGCTGGGCATGTGGCGTTGGGCGCTGACCTTCCCGGAAGTAAAGACGCTTCGCTATACAGTCAGCCCAGAAAACCTTCCTTCTATTGCGGTTATCAAATATTTTGGCTTTAACTTTATGGGTCAGCAGATGGATGAGATTGATGGACCTGAAGATATTTGTGAGATGGATCGAGAAAGTTTCTTGCAACGGTGGGGGAGTAACTAATGAGCGAAGATGAATTCGATTTCGAAGGCGAGTTCGGTGAAATAGATGACCAACTCGATTTAACTCTTTATGCAGATGCGCCCGAATTAACTGCAGAGGTAATCGCACAATTATTGCAAAGCGTTGAAGAGGGACTTACCGAGACTGGCCATTTTGATCTGGCGCTAACAGGTGGAACTTTAGGTCTTGCAATCTCGAAGCGCTTAGTGGAAGTCCTAAATCAAAATTCCAGTGACTTTGCTGGCCTACATATTTGGTGGAGCGATGAACGCTTTGTAGAAAGCAGCAGTGCCGAACGAAATGCCCTGCCTTTCCATGGCACGCTATTAAATAAAAACGTTGTAGTCCATGAAGTTATTTCAAGCGATGCAGGTTCAGCAGATGCAGCACTTAAAGATTATGAATCTTTACTTTCTGATGTAAACCTTAATTTGGTGATCTTAGGACTTGGCCCCGATGGCCATGTGGCATCTATTTTTCCAGGCAGAGCTGATCTTGATAATTTGAATAAAGTCTTCTTAATCGAAGATTCACCTAAGCCACCTGCTGTTCGCATCTCGTTCACTATGGCAACAATAAATAGTGCAGATAAAGTTTGGATTGTTGCAACAGGCGAAGGTAAAGCCGATGCAGTAACCAAAATAATTGAGGCAGATCTATCGATACCCGCGAGTTATGTGCGTGGTTCTCGCCACACTCGCTTAATCGTTGATACCGAGGCCTTTTTCGCCGAGTAGACTTACCCCATGACTTCAGCGCCAAATACGCCAAATTTTGCAATGGTCGGCCTTGGCCGCATGGGCGCCAATATCGTCCGCCGCCTGGCAAAACACGGAATTACATCAACCGTATTCGATCTTTCCGCCGAAGCGGTTGCCGCACTTGGCACAGAAGGTTCAGTCACTTCATCTTCAATCGCAGACTTAGCCGCAAAGCTCCCAACGCCTCGTACAGTTTGGGTAATGGTTCCAGCTTCGGTTACGGATTCAACGATTGCCGAAGTTGCCCAGCATTTAAGTGCTGGCGACACGATCATCGACGGAGGCAATAGTTATTACAAGAACGATCTAAAG
>WLLM01000044.1 GCA_009700715.1 Actinomycetota bacterium | reverse complement strand
TCGCCAACCAGCAAGTCAAAGGGGGAGCGCGCACCACGCTTTCACGTCGCGCGGTTTCGATTCGTTTATTTACTAAATGGGCAACCAAGAAAGGGTTTCTCGCCAAAGATGTTGGCGCAACGCTGGCAACTCCAAAAGGTGCACGCACATTGCCAGATGTATTAAACGTTGCCGATGCCGGCCTTGCTATGGATGCACTTGCAACCAGGGTTGCGGAAGAAGATGGGCCGCTATCCAAACGTGATTGTGCGATGGTGGAAGTTTTATATGCCAGCGGGGCGCGTGTCTCAGAACTCTGTGGTCTTGATCTACAAGATATTGATTACGAGCGAAACACTATTCGGGTGATAGGTAAAGGAAATAAAGAGCGCACGATTCCGTTAGGAAATCCGGCAATGCGCGCACTCGATGCTTGGTTAAAAGAGGGACGACCATCTCTGGCTGGAGATAAATCTGATCGCGCCGTTTTTCTTGGAGCGCGCGGTAAGCGTATTGATCAGCGCACTGTTCGCACCGTTGTTTATCAAGCGTTACAAGCTCTAGAAGGAGCGGTGAAGTTAGGGCCTCACGCGCTGCGCCATTCGGCGGCAACTCACTTACTTGAAGGTGGAGCAGACCTTCGCACGGTGCAAGAAATCTTGGGCCATGCATCCCTTGCAACAACTCAGATCTACACCCACGTTTCGACTGAAAGACTGCAAAAAGCCTTTAAACAAGCCCACCCCCGCGCATAACTGGTGGATTTAGCACCCCTCGGCGGAAGGTAAGATTTCCCCTGCACTAGAGACATTCTGTAATGGAACCTTTGGTGACATCTCAGCACTTATGTATGAACTGCTTCGCAGGGAATACAAGCCACTTCGGTCCACTTTTGAAATCTTGTAAGAAAGATTAAAAAAATTGGTCGGCGTTGTAGGTGCGACGGGCCTAACAAATTGTTAAGCCATTAACCGAGCAGGTTTATTGCGCTGTGCGCAAAAACCTAAAAAGGAGAACGCTGCCATGGCAGTTGTAACAATGCGAGAACTCCTCGACAGTGGAGTCCACTTCGGACATCAGACACGTCGCTGGAACCCAAAGATGAAGCGCTTTATTTTCACAGAGCGCAACGGCATCTACATCATCGATATCCAGCAATCACTTGCACTTATCGACCAAGCATATGAATTCGTAAAGGACACCGTCGCAAAGGGCGGACACGTTCTATTCGTTGGAACAAAGAAGCAAGCACACGAACCGATCATGCAGCAGGCTGCGCGCGTTGGAATGCCAACCGTCACTGAGCGCTGGTTAGGTGGAATGCTCACTAACTTCCCAACTGTTTACAAGCGCATTCAGCGCCTCAAGGAGCTAGAAGCTCTTGAGAATGCAAATGACCTTCTGCTTACTAAGAAAGAACTTCTTGTTCTTCGACGTGAGCGCGAAAAGCTATTTAAGAACCTCGACGGTATCCGTCACATGACCAAGTTGCCTTCAGCAATTTGGGTTGTTGATACCAAGAAGGAGCACCTCGCAGTTGCAGAGGCAAAGAAGCTTGGAATCCCAGTTATTGCGATCCTTGACACAAACTGCGATCCAGATGAAGTTGATTACAAGATTCCAGGTAACGACGATGCAATCCGTTCAATCGGACTACTTACTCGCGTTATCACTGATGCAATTGTTGAGGGCATGAAAGCTCGCACAGCAGCTGCACCAACACCTGCCGCAACTGAAGCAGCTGCTACAGAAGCGCTAGCAAAAGAAATCCTTGAAGCAGTTCCAACAACTCCGGAGGCATAAGTAAATTGGCTAACTATTCAGCAGATGATGTAAAGCGTCTTCGCGAAGCAACAGCAGCAGGAATGCTCGATTGCAAGAAGGCACTTGATGAAGCAGATGGCGATTACGACAAAGCCCTCGATCTCATCCGTGTAAAAGGACTTAAGGGAGTTACCAAGCGCGAAGGTCGCTTAACTTCAAATGGTCTAGTAGTTGCAAAGGTTTCAGGAGACCTCGGAGTAATGCTCGAGCTCAACTGCGAAACTGACTTCGTTGCAAAGGGCGAGCGTTTTATCGCACTTGGTGATGAACTAGTTGATCACCTACTTGCTTCAAAGACAGCAACTGTTGAGGCATTCCTTGCTTCAACAATGTCTAACGGCAAGAGCGTTCAATCAGTTATCGATGAAGGCAACGCAACACTTGGCGAGAAGATCGAAATTCGTAACGTCGCTGTTGTAGATGGTCCAGTTGGACTTTACCTACACAAGACTTCACCAGATCTTCCACCACAAGTTGGCGTACTAGTTTCACTTGCAAAAGAAGCAGCTGAAGTTGGTAAAGATATTGCCCAGCACATCGCCGCATTCGCACCTAAGTTTGTGAATCGCGAAGATGTTCCTGCCGATCTCATCGAAAATGAGCGACGCATCGCTGAGGAAACAGCCCGCGAGGAAGGTAAGCCAGAGGCTTCACTTTCTAAGATCATCGAAGGTCGCGTAACCGGCTTCGTCAAGGAAGTTTCCTTGATCGAGCAGGCTTTCGCTAAAGATGCGAAGAAGACCGTTAAGCAGATCCTCGATGAGGCAGGAACCGCCGTCAAGGCATTCCACCGTTTCCGCGTAGGTCAGTAAACTAGCCAGAACGTCGATTTAGAAAAGGAGCACCCATGCCCGGTACAAGAGGAACGTATCGGCGGGTGCTCCTTAAACTTTCCGGAGAAGTTTTCGGGGGAGAAAAAGGCATCGGCGTAGATATCGATGTTATGCGCGATGTCGCAAAGCAAATTAAAGATGTAGTAAAAACTGGCGTGCAAATGGCAGTTGTAGTTGGTGGCGGTAATTACTTCCGCGGCGCCGAACTTCAGCAAGTTGGTATGGATCGCGCCCGCGCTGACTACATGGGAATGCTTGGAACAGTTATGAACTGTCTTGCGCTCCAAGATTTTCTAGAAAAAGAAGGCGTTGACACTCGCGTACAAACCGCGATCACCATGGGTCAAGTTGCAGAGCCTTACATCCCACGTCGCGCAATTCGCCACCTTGAAAAAGGTCGCGTAGTAATTTTCGGCGCAGGCGCAGGAATGCCATTCTTTACAACCGACACAGTTGCCGCACAGCGGGCACTTGAAATTGGTTCGGAAGCGTTACTGCTTGCCAAGAGCGGTGTTGATGGTGTTTACAGCGCAGATCCTAAGAAGGATTCTTCTGCAACAAAATTTGATGAGATTTCATATAACGAAGTACTTTCCAAATCACTCGCAGTTGCAGATGCCGCAGCATTTAGCCTCTGCCGTGAGAACAAGTTACCAATTATCGTCTTTGACCTAATGGCCAATGGCAATATTGCACGCGCCGTTCGCGGTGAAAAGATTGGAACTTTAGTTTCTTAACCTGATTTAAATTAGCGTTTATCAAAGCAGGATCAATTAGAGGAGCAGGAAAATGGCAGATGTAGCAAGTGCTCTAGCCGATGCGCAGAGCAAGATGGATAAAGCGGTTGAAGTTGCCAAAGATGATTTCGCAACTATCCGCACTGGCCGTGCTCATCCAGCGCTCTTTAACAAGATCATGGTGGATTACTACGGTACCTACACCCCGCTTTCACAACTCGCTTCAATTCAAGTTCCTGAAGCTCGTCTAGCAATCGTTGCCCCATTCGATAAGGGAGCAATGGCTGGTATCGAAAAAGCAATCCGCGAATCCGATTTGGGTGTAAATCCGGGTAACGATGGAGTTGTCATTCGCGTAGCTCTGCCACAACTTTCTGAAGAGCGCCGCAAGGATTACATCAAGGTTGCTAAGGGCAAAGCCGAAGATTCAAAAGTTTCAATCCGCAATATTCGTCGTGCAGCTAAAGAAATGATGGAAAAGCTAGAAAAAGATGGCGACATTGGCAAAGACGATCTAGCGCGTGGTGAGAAGGAACTTGAAAAAGTTACTTCAGAACATGTGGCCAAGATCGATGACCTCCTAAAGCATAAGGAGGCAGAACTTCTAGAAGTCTAGAAGTTCTCGAAACCGACAAGTGTCAGATTTACATTCGATCAATGAAGCGATCAATAAGCGCGCTGGAAGAAAACTCCTTCCTTCAATCGCTGTTTCGCTATCTCTGATCGCTCTTGTTTGGTTTGCTTTATCGTACGAGCGCGTGATTTTCGCTGGCCTTGTATGTATCGCCGTAATCCTCGGAGTCCGCGAACTTTCCAAAGCCTTCGCGCAGCGCGATATTTACATCTCATTCCGCGGCTTAACCCTGGCCACAATTGGTCTTAGTTATGCCACATGGGTTGGCGCAGTTGCAGGACTTGCTATCGCAACCGCTATTGCCTTTCCGGTACTTCTTATTTCACTACTTCGCCGTGGACCTGAAAAGTTTGTTGCAAATGCCACTGCCACAACCATGTCGCTTATCTACTTGCCATTTATGGCTGGATTCTTGATCTTGCTTGCACGACCAAGCACCGGCTGGCATCGCGTAATGACCTTTGTTGTTTTGGTTGGCTGCAACGACACCTTCGGCTATTTGGTTGGAGTCTTGGTCGGCAAACATCCGATGGTTCCAAAGATCAGTCCAAAGAAATCTTGGGAAGGTTTAGCCGGTTCGATAATTTTTACCGCAATCGGTGGCGCACTTGCCTTCCACTACATCATGCATATGCATTGGTGGATCGGAATAATCGCCGGCTTAATGATCGTGTTTACAGCTACTTCCGGCGATCTTATCGAGAGCGCACTCAAGCGCGATATGTCACTTAAAGATATGGGCACTCTGCTTCCCGGACATGGTGGAATGCTCGATCGCTTAGATTCAGTCCTTCTTTCAGCGCCGGCGCTTTGGCTCGCGCTTGAACTTGTTAAGCGTTTTCTATGACCGAGATAAAACTGGTTTTTGATGAGCCAGTGCAACGTAAAAAAGCGCCGAAACATTTAGCGGATTTCTCACCCGAAGAACGTCGCGCTCTTGCCGTAGAAAATGGTTTGCCCGCATTCCGCGCCAACCAAGTGGCAACGCATTACTTCACTCATTTATCGAATGACCCAGAAACTTGGACAGATATTCCGGCAGATATGCGGAGCAAAGTTGCCGAGATATTTACACCAAAGCTAATTGAACTTGTAACAACGCGCACCACTGATAACGGGATGACGCGCAAGGATTTATGGAAATTACACGATGGCGTACTGGTTGAGTCAGTGTTGATGCGCTACACAGATCGCGTAACCGTTTGTATTTCATCGCAAGCAGGGTGCGGAATGAACTGTCCATTCTGTGCCACCGGCCAAGCTGGTTTAACGCGCAACCTAACGGCTGGAGAAATCACCGAGCAAATTGTTGCCGCCGCTCGCGCGTGCGTTAACGGTGAACTACCTGGGGGAGAAGCGCGTCTTTCCAATATCGTCTTTATGGGAATGGGCGAACCACTTGCCAACTACAACGCAGTTGTACGCACCCTGCGTAACATCACCGCTCCTAATCCAGATGGACTTGGCATATCTGCTCGTTCAGTAACAGTTTCAACTGTTGGGCTTGTTAATGGAATTGAAAAACTTATGGATGAAGGAATTAACTGCACCTTGGCAGTTTCACTTCACACCCCAGATGACGAACTTCGCGATTCGCTTGTTCCTATTAACTCGCGCTTTAAAGTCCGTGAAGTACTGGCTGCAGCCGATGCTTACGAAAAGAAGACCGGCCGCCGCTATTCAATTGAGTATGCGCTAATCCGCGACATCAATGATCAATCTTGGCGCGCGGATTTACTGGGCCGCCTACTTAAGAGTCGCAATGCTCACGTCAACTTGATCCCGCTTAACCCAACCCCGGGCTCTAAGTGGACAGCCTCGCGTCGCGAGGACGAGGCCGAGTTTGTACGAATTCTTGAAAGCTACGGGGTCCCTGTAACCGTGCGTGATACGCGGGGACGCGAAATCGATGGCGCCTGCGGGCAGTTGGCAGCGGCCGAAAAGAGTAAATAGACTCAACGGTATGAGCATCCAAGAACAATCAGCCGTCTACGAATCATCAACTCAGTACTTCCTTAATTTGGCGCGTGGAGTTACCGCAGACCAGTTAGATGTTAAGCACCCTGAAGGTTGGTCGGCACGTCAGATCATTCATCACTTAGCTGATTCAGAAGCGCAGTCATATGCACGTTTACGTCGCTTAGTTGCCGAACCAGAAGGTTCGATCATTCAAGGTTACGATGAAAATCTTTGGGCAACTGCGCCACAACTTGGATATGAAACTGCACCAGTCGAAAATTCAATCGCCATCTTTGCTGCGGTTCGCGCTGGATCGCTAGATATCATTAAACGTCTCCAAGAATCTGATCTCGAAAAGTCTGGTGTTCACTCTGAATCTGGACACTACACAATCGCTAAATGGCTTGAAGGTTATTCCAAACATCCGGTTGATCATGGTGATCAACTAATCCGTGCGGTAAAGGGGCAGAACTAAAATGAAGAAGTTGCAGAACTTTGTTAATGGAAAGTTAGT
>WLLM01000043.1 GCA_009700715.1 Actinomycetota bacterium | reverse complement strand
TCGATTGCTGCAAGGAAATCTGCTGCTGATCCGATGTCGTTAACTGCTACGACTGGTGATGATGTGCTCAAGTTGCTCCGTAGGGATAGAAAGTAATAGGACTCCAGAACTCTTCTGGCGAACGGGCGTAAGCGTACGGTTTTGACGCTAAATAGGGCAAATCCGTCTGTTACTCAGGCGTAAACTAACGGCAAATGAAGCGCTATAAAGATCTCTTTGCAATTCCCAATGTTTGGGTCCTGGTACTCGCAGCTTTTCCGGCGCGCGTTTCTTATGGCATGGTGGCGCTAGCAATATTTTTCAAGACTGAGGATGCAACTGGTTCTGTTGCTGTAGCGGGATTAGCGATCGGCATCAACTCTTTGGCAGGGGCGGCAACCGCAGGCCTGCGTGGTTCGCTAATGGATCGCTTTGGACAGAAATGGCCACTTCGAATTTTCGTTCCTGGTTACGCCGCAATGATGTTGGTTGTTAACACTATGGAAAATCGAAATGCCATCCTGGTCGCCGCGTTCATCATGGGAATCAGCGCTCCCCCAATTAACTTATCGGTAAGACCGCTATGGAAGATGATCGTTCCGGAAGATTTCCTGCGCACCGCATACGCAGTTGATACCTCGGTTATGAGTACCGCTGGAGTAATCGGTCCAGTTGTTGCAACCTCACTTGCACTCTCCTCACATCCTGGAAGCGCGCTTGTTGTTGCATCAATCTTCATGGCAGTTGGTGGTGGCGCACTGGCGTTAACTCAAGTTTCGCGAGATTGGAAGCCAGAGAAGAAAGATGAGAACCACATCTCTCTCTGGAAAAATAGAGCGATTCAGTTACTGATGATCGAAGGATGTTTTATTGGTTTTGGTTGGGGCGTATTCGATGTCGCAGTTCCAGCCTTTGCAACACTCGAAGGTGTCCCGCACCGAACTGCTTGGGTATTTACCGCCATGGGAATCGCAAATGTGATCGGTGGATTACTTGGAGGATTAGTCTCTAAGAAAGTCTCTGCTCTTAAAGCGATGCGACTTACCTACTTTATTTGGATATTTATTTCTATCCCAATTCTTTTCACCTATCCAGGATGGTCCATGGTTATCGCTGGTGCTTTTCTTGGTCTTGTAGGCGGAACCATCCAAGTCTTCTATTGGGAAGTCATGGAAGCGGTGCGTCCGAAAGGTTCTGCGGTTGGAATGATGGGATGGATTTGGACCGTTGAAGGTACTTTGATGTCAATTGGATCTGCAGCAGGTGGTTGGATTGCAGAGACCTACTCGCCAAGATTTGCCTTGTCTATTACAACTTTCACAATCATTACTGGTTTCATAATCTTGAATTTAGGAAGAAAGCGATTAGCCGCGGCAGATCGTTTGCCTACAGATGAGGAAGATTTAGCGGCAATGTCGGATAACTCCCCGACCACAAAATAGCCTTTGTTTCAAAATAATTAATGCGCGGCTTCGTTCCAGCTCTTACCTATTCCCACGCTTACATCTAAAGGCGCGCGCAGCGGATAAGCAGAACCCATTTCGCGTCGAACTAGTGTGGTGAGTACTTCTTCTTCACCAGCAACAACTTCCAAAATCAATTCGTCATGAACTTGAAGCAGCAGGCGCGACTTTAGATTTTCCTTGGCCATAGCGCTTTCCACATTTAACATCGCCTGTTTGATTATGTCTGCTGCCGACCCTTGGATCGGAGCGTTGAGCGCCATGCGCTCTGCGATTTCACGACGCTGGCGGTTATCGTGCATTAGATCTGGCAGATATCTACGGCGCCCCATAACTGTCTCGGTGTATCCAACTTTTCGGGCCTCTTCGACAACGCTACTTAGGTAATCGCGAATACCGCCGAAACGCTGGAAGTAGCGATCCATTAAATCTTGCGCAGCAGGCGGTGAAAGATCTAACTGTGCCGCAAGACCATAAGCGCTCAACCCGTAAGCCAGCCCGTATGACATCGCTTTGATTTGGCGACGCATTTCAGAATCGACTTCGCCGGCTTTAACGCCAAATACCAGACCGGCAACTGTTGCATGCAGATCTTCTCCAGTTTCAAAGGCGGCCAGCAGTCCAGCATCGTTAGATAAATGGGCCATGATGCGCATTTCAATCTGGCTGTAGTCAGCGGTAAGTAGCCCTGCATAACCTTTATCTGCAATAAAGGCGTTGCGAATGCTGCGACCTTCTTCGGTGCGAACTGGAATATTTTGCAGATTTGGTCCAACTGATGAAAGTCGTCCGGTTGCGGCAACGGTTTGTGCAAAGTGCGTACGAATACGCCCATCTTTAGCAACTTCTGCGATTAACCCTTCGACAGTTGTTCCAAGTTTCTTGGTCTCGCGAATTCGTAACAGCGATTCGAGCAGTGGATGCTTAGTCTTTTCAAATAGCCAATTGAGCGCTTCCGCATCGGTTGTGAAACCAGTCTTAATCTTCTTGGTCTTAGGAAGGTTTAACTCATCGAATAAGACGACTTGTAGTTGTTTAGGCGAAGCTACATTGAACTCATGGCCAGCGGCTAAGTGTGCCGCTTTAGTTTCGCGCGCTACCTCGCCCTCAAAAAATGTAGCTAGCTTTTCGAGTTCTTTGCGATCAACAGCAATTCCGCGGTTCTCCATTACCGCCAGCAATCGAGCTATGGGAAGTTCTAGGTCGGTAAAGAGCTTTAAGACGCCGCGGTCTTGCATTTCAGTCTGCAAAGATTTGCGAAGAGTAAATAGCGCGGCCGCGCTAGTTAAGAGAGCCTGCTCGGGAGTTGACGAATCAATTTGCGCGCCGTCACCCCAGCGTTCAAGTAGGTCGGTAAGTTCTTGTGCGCGTACACCGGGGTTAACTAAATAAGCCGCTAGCGCTGTATCGAATACGACTCCATCAAGGAGATTTTCACGCGCCAGAGCTTTAGCATCGTGCGCGATCTTGGAAACTTTCGGATCTTGCGCCCAGTCCCCCATTTGTGATGAATGAATTAAATAAACATCAGATGCGCTAAAGGCAACCGCGTATCTATGCAATTTCTCTTCAACTAGTTCAAATGAGATAGCGATCTCATTTGTGTGTTGTGAAATCTTTTGAGATAGCTCTGCAGGGGTGAGAGTCCCACCTTCGAAGACAGGAGCAAAGAGAGTTAACTCATCTACCTCACTCTGCTTCTTTACCTCTTTAACAATCGAATCAGGGCTGAGAATAGGCTTTAGGCGATCTTTGAGAGTGCGAAATTCGAGTTGTTCAAATAATTTAGTGAGATCACTTTCAACTACGCCCGCCCAAGCAAGTTCATCAACTTGGTATTCGATCGGTGCATCATGCACGAGTTGAGTTAACTCGCGGTTGCGGATTACATCGTCAATATTGTCGCGAAGTGATTGCCCGACTTTGCCGCCCACTTTATCTACATTAGAAATCAATTCTTTTAGCGAACCATATTCAACTATCCACTTAGCGGCGGTCTTTTCACCGACACCTGGAATAGATGGCAAGTTATCGCTCGGGTCTCCGCGAAGGGCTGCGAAATCAGGATACTGATCTGGAGTCATGCCATATTTTTCTTGCACCGCATCTGGCGTCATACGCGCCATTTCAGAGACGCCGCGCTTGGGATATAGAACGGTCGTCTTCTCGGTAACCAACTGGAAACTATCGCGATCACCGGTACAAATTAAGACTTCAGCGCCTTCGCGTTCGGCCTGTTTGGTAATCGTCGCGATGATGTCATCGGCCTCGTAACCTTCGAGGGCGAACTGGGTTATTCCGAAACCAGTAACCAAATCATTTAGATAAGACATCTGCGAACGGAATTCATCTGGAGTCTTAGCTCGATTGGCTTTGTAATCAGGAAAGATATCGGTGCGGAAAGTTTTGCGTGAAACATCGAAGGCAACGGCGACGTGGGTTGGCTTCTCATCTTTAAGTAGTGAGATAAGCATCGTGGCAAAGCCATATATGGCATTTGTATGTTGGCCCTGTGCGGTTGTGAAGTTCTCGGCAGGCAGAGCGAAAAATGCACGATAAGCCATTGAATGGCCATCGATAAGTAATAAACGCTTCTGGGCCATGGCGCCATCCTAGAGAAGTACTCGTTAACAAGTTACTATTTCGAACTATGACGCAGCCAGAAAATACCCCGAACTATTTAGAGCTAATTCGCGAACGCGGTAGTGGCGCCCTCGATAAGAAGATGAGAATTGAGATTCTGGAGGCTTCTCCGGAACGGTTAGTTGGCCGCATGCCAGTTGAAGGAAATACTCAACCAATCGGATTGCTTCATGGCGGCGCAAATGTAGTCTTAGCCGAATCACTTGGTTCGATCGGCACGCAACTTCACGCAGGTCCAAACCGTCGCATCGTTGGCGTCGATATAAATGCCACACACCACAAATCAGCCATATCAGGATTTGTGACAGGAGTTGCTACAGCGGTTTCTCTTGGTAAAACCTTATGCGTCTACGAAATCGTGATCACCAACGAACAGGGCCAACGCACTTGTAGTGCACGAATTACTTGCATGATCTTGGCTGAAAGAGCGTAGCGTCATTAGCTATAAGAATGGCGAACAGATAACTGATTTAGTGAGCGCCAGTACCGAGGTAGGCCTCGCGTACTGCAGGATCGTTCAGTAGATCTGAAGCTTTAGCTTCCTTAACAACATTTCCGGTTTCGAGAATATAGGCACGGTGTGCGCGTTGTAGCGCCTGTTGTGCATTCTGTTCAACGAGAAGAATTGTTACGCCTGTCTTATTGATCTCTGTGATGATGCGGAAGATATTTGCAATCATCTGCGGAGCAAGACCCATTGATGGCTCATCAAGCAACAACACTTTAGGGCGAGCCATAAGCGCGCGACCGATTGCAAGCATCTGTTGTTCGCCACCCGAGAGCGTTCCGCCTGCTTGCGAGATTCGTTCTTTCAAACGTGGGAATAACGTGTAGACCTTGTCGAGATCTTCAGCCATTTCGTTCTTGCGATCATGACGGTGGAACTTACCCATTTCAAGATTTTCCAAAACGGTCATACCTGGGAAAATTCCACGACCTTCAGGTGCTTGCGATAGACCAAGATCTACGCGCTTATGTGCAGGAACGTTAGAGATATCTTCACCATTGAAGATGATCTGGCCGCTAGTTACTGGGCGAAGACCTGAAATTGTCTTAAGCATTGTTGTCTTGCCGGCACCGTTAGCGCCGATGAGAGTAACAATTTCGCCTTCATTAACAACGATTGATACGCCCTTGATCGCTTCAATCTTGCCGTAGTGAACGTGTAGATCTTTAATTTCAAGACGCATCTGCAGGTACTCCTAGGTAAGCCTCAATAACGCGAGGGTCGTTTTGTACTTCAGCTGGTGAACCATCAGCGATCTTGGTTCCGAAATCGAGCACAACTACACGATCAGAGATTCCCATGATCAGTGACATATCGTGTTCGATCAAAAGAACTGTGTAGCCAGCATCGCGAACTTTCTTAATAGTCGCCGCAAGTTCAACCTTTTCTTGTGGGTTAAATCCTGCAGCTGGTTCATCGAGTAGCAAAAGCTTCGGCGAAGTTCCAAGTGCGCGTGCAATTTCGAGGCGACGTTGAACGCCATAAGGAAGATTCTTGGCCAAGCGATCTGAGTATTCATCGATTCCTATGAACTCAAGAATTTCGTGAGCCTTAGCGCGGTTCTCGCGTTCTTCGCGACGGGCGCGAGGTGTTCCAAAGAGAGCCGAAATTAAACCGCTCTTCTTATGAACATCGGTTGCAGTAATGACATTTTCAAGCGTTGTCATATCTCCAAATAAGCGAATGTTCTGGAAAGTACGCGCGATACCGAGACCAGTGATCTGAAAGCGCTTCTTTCCACCGATCTTCTGACCATCGAAATTAATTGAACCAGAAGTCGCTTGATAGACGCCGGTGATTACGTTAAAGACGGTTGTCTTTCCCGCACCGTTAGGGCCGATCAGGGCGAGGATTTCGCCTTCGCGAACCTCAAGATTTACTTCATTAAGCGCTGTAACGCCACCGAACTTCATGGTGAGGTTTTCTAGGTTTAATAGGACTTTAGCCATCTTTAATTCGCCCCTTTCTTAACAATTGCTTTTTCGCGTTTCTTTCGCGGTAGTAGTCCATCTGGGCGGAAGTTCATAACGACCACAAGAACAAGTCCGAAGACCAAGAGTCGAGCATCAGAGATAAAGCGGATGCGATCTGGCAGGTAACCGAGAATTGTTGCACCGATAATTACGCCCCAGATATTTCCGATTCCACCAAATACCACGCAGGCAAGGATAAGAATCGAAACGTTTAGGGTAAACATTTCAGGTGCGATGAAGAGGTTCTTTGAAGCGTAGAGAACGCCGGCGGCGCCACCAATTGCAGCACCGAGAGTAAATGACCAGATCTTGTACTTAAGAGTTGGTACACCCATCAGCTCTGCAGCATCTTCATCTTGGCGAATCGCTTCCCAAGCGCGGCCTGGACGACGAACTGAAAGACGGCGGATCATCCAAATCGTAAGCAAGATCATTACTAGAACAACCCAGAAGAAGACCTTCTGATCATCTAATTTGAATTTAAGC
>WLLM01000042.1 GCA_009700715.1 Actinomycetota bacterium | reverse complement strand
TAGCGGCGAAAGTCCCTAAATCTGATATCGCCAAGGATGCAAAACTAGAGAGCTATCTGCGCGATTTTTTCACAAATGGCCGCGCAGGAGTCTCTGTGCCTAATCCAGGTAGCGGATCGTTTAACGATGGCAATGTTGGTGGGTATCAATCGACAACGTATCCTGGATTTTTAGCCGCACAAACAACAACTCGCTTGCTCTCTGTTAACTTCGATAAGTTTGCTCTATTCGCCGCATTTGAAGACCAACTAAAGCCATTTTCTCCGGCGGCAAGCAATAATGGTAGAAATATTCTCCGCGAAACTAATTCGATCTTCTGGAATTTTGGCGCCAATGCTTACACGGGAAGTAACAAGTGCTCCTCTGATAAAACCAAGTTACATGGATTGGTTGTTACAAACGCACCTATCTACGAAAATGGGCCTCCAGAATTTAAGGATGGATCCCTCAATTACAGAGTTGCAGGCGTGCATAACAATTTGGATGGCTCAGAATTTAAAGGTCGATATACCTATATTGTTCGCTCCGATACCGCTCGCTGTTATTACGGATTCTCAAACGCGCCGATTGAAGCGCGAGTTGAAGTCATCTCTGCAAACAACGCCTCGCAAGTAGCTTCGGTTTTGGTATCAGAAAAGGATGGCTTTATTAAGTTACAAGCAGATAATTTCACATTCTCTTCACCAACGATCAAGATGAAGTTGAGCCAAGCGTCAGGAGCGCCTCAAATTAAGCCAGCTGAAGTGGCGCCGGTGAAGGCAGTCCCTCAGAAAAACAGTGTGATTACTTGCGTCAAAGGAAAGATTTCTAAGAAAATTTCAGGAGCCAACCCAAAATGTCCGGTTGGCTATAAGAAGAAGTAAGTCTTAGTAAGTTACTGGGCAAGTCAAAGTACGTGTAATACCCGGAACTGCTTGAACCTTAGACAAGATAGCGCGGCCAAATTCCTCCATAGATGGAGATTCTGCGCGCATAATTACATCGTAAGGACCTGTTACGCCTTCCGCCAATGTAACTCCGGCGATAGCAGAGACAGATTGTGCAACGCTAGATGCTTTGCCAACTTCGGTTTGAATCAAGATGTATGCCTGAACTGACATAGTGGTCTGCCTTTCTCGTGAGAACTTCGCCGTTGAAGGTAAGCGTAAAGGTACCCCATGTTCTACTCTTGGCGCTATGGTGATTTCCGAAGAAGGCTTCACTGAAGCGCAGGTAATCGCACTTTTGAAAGAGATTTTTGCGAGTTCAGATCCACGTATTTCTGTAGGAATTGGCGATGATGCAGCGGTTGTTACCTCTAGCGGTAGCCAAGTGCTTACGACGGATATGGCTATCGCTGGCGTCCATTTCCGAACCGACTGGTCTTCAGCTTTTGAAATAGGTCGCAAAGTAACTGCGGCCAATACCGCCGACTTATTGGCCATGTCGGCACGTCCAGATTATTTACTAGTCGCAGTTGCCCTTACCGGTTTAGAAAGTATCGAGTGGATTTCCGAACTCGCGCGCGGAATTAAATATGAAGCCGATCTAGCTGGAGCAAGCGTCATTGGTGGAGATCTTTCCAGGGCCAATGAAGTTGTTATTTCAATTACCGCGATTGGGTCAACAGAAAAAGCGGTTACTCGTCGCGGGGCAAAGCCTGGTGATGGCATCTACCTTTCATCACTTACTGGTTGGTCTGCTGCCGGCTTGGAACTATTAACCGCTAAGTCAACCCAGATAAATAGCGCAGCCAAGAAAGCGCTTAATGAATTTAAGGCGCCAACTGTTGATTACGATTTTGATAGCTCACGAGCTACATCACTTTGTGACATAAGTGATGCGCTCGTAATACAAGGATTGCAGTTGGCCGAAGCATCAAACGTTTCATTTAAATTCGACTTAGCCAAAATTGAATTGACTTCAGAATTCGTAGAATTAAAAAGCCTTGCCGATCAATTGGAAATCAATATTTGGCAGTGGATTTTTGCAGGGGGAGAGGATCACGCCATGTTGGCAACGGGGGTAGATCTACCCGGAATTTTGATCGGTGAAGTAGAAGTCGGTGCTGGTCTGCAAAATCTTCCCGCAGGCGTAGAAAGTAGCGCTTGGCGCCACTTTAAGTAGTACTTGCCATTTTTATGCACCGCTAGCCAAATATTTTTATTATTTTTACACATAAAAAACGGGTGCGGTGCTATTGCCTACTTTTTCGGCAGGCGTTAATTTTGCGATATGAAAAGATCCTCATTTGTTGCAACCCTGGCAACGGCAGCCCTTTCAATCTCTGCAATCTTGGTTGGAGTAACTTCTGCAAATGCAAGTATCACTCTTCCAAAAGGCGCATTCCTTCCGTGCTCTGCAGGTGGTGGCTCTTACTGCATCGAATCAGTAAGCATTACCCCAAGTGGTGGAAAGGCAATAGCTCTTTCTTGGGTAGCAACTGGATCACAAGGTGCAACTGCCGGAAATACAAACGGTGTTGCAGCCGGTAAAACTCTGCCAGGTCGTTGGAGCGCAGATGGCGCATTTGCCAATGAAAATTACGATGGACTTTATGTTGAAGCGCAGGCGGCTAATGAATTTGTGCCATGGATCATGCTTGATGCCAAGCCAACGTATTCACCAGGAAATAACGTATCCCTAGCGGCAACCACAACTAGTGCGACTACTCCAGTAAATCTAAATTCCGATGCTTTGATTTCAGTAAAGATGCGAATTTCTGACTTTAAATTGGGAGTTACTTACGGAATCGCAACTGAGGCAACAGTTGATGTACAAGCAGGTATTTTTGAAATTGCCGGTTACCCAGTAAAGGTGCCACAGGCAAAGAGCACAAAAGATTGCTCAGGCGATGCCGGTATTGCGTCTGCGCTAGTGACCCAGTTCCAATCAATCTTGGTCCCATCAAATGATCCACTCGGATTTTCATTTGAAGGCGGCAGCGGAAAGATTTACGTCGGTTCAAATGGACTCTGCAAACTATCCACTCCGGTATGGAGTTCAGAGAAGAAGTCGTTAAGTTACAAGGCCTCTGCTCCACGACTTTCTCCAGATGGCAAGACTGTTAATACTGGTTTCTACTATGCAACGATTTCATCTGCTGATGCGTTGGCGCTATGGGGGCTAAAGAAGCCTGAAGAAGCGGCATCTGCTTTGATCGTTTCAGTACGTACTAGCGATGGCGGATCAACTGCAGCGACGAAAACGATTGCGGTCAAGAACGGCCGAATCATCATTCAGGTATTTGGATTCGAATTCCCGGATCCGATGCTCGATATCTCGCTCAATCCCAGCTATGACGTGATGGCAACATCTGCACTTAGTGACAGCAATATGTCAGCGGCCGGAACGGTAAAGACAACGGCGAAACCAAAGCCAACGCCAACACCAAAGGCGACGACGATTTCATGTATTAAGGGAAATCAGTTAAAGAAGGTAACCGGCGTTAAGCCGACCTGTCCTTCTGGATTTAAGAAGAAGTAAAGAGTTAGCGAGAAACTTTTCCGGCCTTAAGGCAGGAAGTACATACGTTCTGACGCTTAGCTGTTCCACCTACAAGAGTCTTGATGCGTTGGATATTTGGATTCCAGCGACGACGAGTCTTTACCTGAGAGTGTGAAACGTTATTTCCAAAGCTGGGCCCTTTGCCACAGATATCGCATGTTGATGCCACAGCGTTACTCCTTTTATATCTTTAACTTGAGTCAGCGGTGAAGTGCTGACGAAGAAATCTTTTTCCAGGGCGTAAGGGTAGCAAGAAGGCCCTCTTCACGCGAATTCCATGGAAATCACGCGAGAATGGAGCCTATGGCGATCACAACGGGGACTCTAGATACCCGGCTCGTTGACGTCGTCGGTGATCGGACGGCTAAAGTCTTAGAAAAGGTTTTTGGTTATCGAACGACCTCCGATTTATTGCACCACTATCCCCGTCGATATTTAGTTCGTGGCGAATTAAGCGATATCGCCGAATTGAAAGAAGGCGATGAAGTAACTGTGCTTGCTGAAATTTTCTCGGCAAGTAATCGCAAGTTACATGGACGTAAAGGAAGCATCCTCGAAGTTATCGTGACTGATGGCAGCGCCAAGATGTCCCTTACCTTTTTCAATCAAGCGTGGCGAGAAAAAGAGTTGCGGGTCGGAAGACAAGGGCTATTTGCCGGCAAGGTAGGCGTCTTCAATGGCAAGCGCCAACTTGCTCATCCTGATTACGAAATGGTTCCCGACGGAAGTGACGTTGATTCGGCGGTCGCAGGCTTTGCGGGAAAATTTCTGCCGCTCTATCCCGCAAGCGCCAAACTTCCATCTTGGAAGATAGCGCAGTGTGTCAATTTGGCGATCAATTCTTTAGATGAAGTTCCTGATTTTATGCCTGCTCATATATTGGAAAAATTTAAATATCCAAATACTGGTCAAGCGCTGATCCAAATTCATAACCCAGTTGACTTAGATAACGCAGAATTATCTAAGGCGCGATTGACTTTTGATGAAGCATTTCTTTTACAACTCTTACTGCTAGAACGCCGTGCCGAACTCCGAGCGCTAAAAACCACTGCTCGGCCGCTTAAGAGCGGCGGCATCCTTGAATCTTTCGATAAATCCCTTCCTTGGCAGTTAACTCCTGGCCAGTTAGCCGTTGCTAAAGAAATTGAAAGTGATTTAGCGGCCGATATTCCAATGCACCGCTTGCTGCAAGGTGAGGTCGGTTCTGGAAAGACAGTAGTCGCACTGCGTGCCATGTTGGCGGTGGTAGATAGTGGTGGACAAGCGGCGCTTCTGGCACCAACTGAAGTGTTGGCTGCACAACACCTTCGTACCATTGAAAAGTTATTGGGGTCTCTTGCAAATGGGGGAATGTTGGGCGGACCAGAAAATGCAACACAAATTACTTTACTTACCGGTTCGCAGAGTTCGGCAGAACGCAAAGATGCACTCGCTTTAGCCGCTTCTGGGCAGGCAGGAATCGTAATCGGTACACATGCGCTGCTCAGCGAGAGCGTTAAATTCAGCGATCTCGGATTAATCGTAGTTGATGAACAACATCGTTTTGGAGTCGAACAACGCGATGCGCTCAAAGCCAAAGCCGTTAATCCGCCACATCTACTTGTTATGACAGCAACGCCGATTCCGCGAACAGTAGCGATGACGGTTTTTGGAGATTTAGATGTCTCGACTCTTCGCGAACTTCCACTTGGTCGTCAACCGATAACAACTCATGTTGTTCCGACCATGGAGAAGCCAACTTTTCTTGATCGCGCGTGGGAGCGAATTCGTGAAGAAGTTTCACAGGGCCATCAGGCGTACATAGTTGCACCGCGGATCGCCGCCGGAAGTTCGGAAGATGCTGATCTTGATTTTCTCTACGGAGAGCAATCACCAGATATTGCATCTGTCGAAGATTTGGCCCCCAAGTTACATGGGGGACCGTTAAAGGGGCTGCGAATTGCACCCTTGCATGGACGACTTTCAACTGAGCTAAAAGATGCGACTATGAAAGCCTTCGCTGCAGGCGAGATTGATGTACTTGTTTCAACAACAGTTATTGAAGTCGGTGTAGATGTTCCAAATGCCACCGTTATGGTGATCATGGATGCCGACCGTTTTGGCGTTTCACAACTTCACCAGCTGCGTGGACGCGTTGGCCGCGGAACATCACCTGGTTTATGTCTCTTGGTCTCGTCTGCACCTGTTGAAAGCCCAGCCCGCGAACGGTTAGAAGCGGTTGCAAAAACCCAAGATGGTTTTGAACTTTCACGTATAGATCTAGAGCAAAGACGAGAAGGCGATGTGCTTGGATCTACACAATCAGGAAATAGATCGCATCTTCGCTTATTGCGAGTACTGCGCGATGAAGAATTAATTGAGGATGCGCGAACCGCGGCAGGAGAATTACTAGAAAGCGACGCGGCGCTGGAACGCTATCCTTTGCTCAAGCAAGAACTCGAAATTCTTAAATCAGATTCTGCTGCTACATATATCGATAAGGGGTAAGAGCTAAGTGCGAATAATCGCTGGACTTGCCAAGGGGCGAAATATCGCGGCTGTTGCAAATTCCACTCGCCCAACTTCCGACCGTGCCCGCGAAGCTTTATTTTCAACTTTAGCATCTGAGTTTGGTGAATTTGCTGGGCTAAATATTTTAGATTTATATGCTGGCACTGGCGCGATAGCGCTGGAATCGCTCTCTCGAGGTGCAGCAATCGTTCATGCAGTAGAAAAAGATGACCAAGCGCAAAAAGCTATAGCCGCCAACTTTGAAAGCATTAAGAGCGCACAATGCCCCGGAAGTTTTCATCTCTTTGGTATGAGCGTTAACCGATTCTTGCTTGATCGCGCCACTGTGCAGTATCACTTTATATATATCGATCCACCATATGACGTTGAAGATATTGATGTAATTGAAACGTTAATCCAATTGCGCGAGGGTGGGTTTCTTCATCCGCAAGCGCTAATTGCGGTCGAGCGAAATTCGAGAGTTAAAGAAATTTCCTGGCCAGATGGTTATGAACACTTGCGTGAAAAGAATTATGGCCAGGCGACCATTTTCTATGGGGTTCCGATCGAACTTTGAGCCTGAAAATGGATTACAAAGCCGATCGTTGCTAGCGTTAACTCCATGAAGCGCGCCGTATGCCCTGGATCATTTGATCCAATCACCTTTGGCCACCTCGACATCATCGAGCGCGCCAGTGGCCAATTCGATGAGGTTATTGTCGCTGTATTAGAAAATCGCACCAAAGCATCTCTATTTA
>WLLM01000041.1 GCA_009700715.1 Actinomycetota bacterium | reverse complement strand
GCTCCATGAGGCGTTCTTCGCTTGGAGTTCGTTCCGCTTCTTGGCTACGAATCTTGGCGATCATCTCAGGAACGATTGCATGCTCATCTGCCTTACTCATTCGCGCAGGAATTGAGACGATGATTCGTCCGCCTTGGCGATAGGCCGAGATATTTCGCTTACGCCGGGCAGAACGGATCACGAGAATCTCACCTTCTGAAATTCCCGGAAGAGTCAGATCCTCTTCGTCATCGATCTCGTTAAAGCCCATTTTGAAACTCCATGGGGAAAAAGTACTCGCCAGAATCGATAATCACTTATCCATTTGCGATATCTCAAGTACGTGTTGAGAGATTTACTACAAAATTATTTTGCAATACAACAGAAATTACAGGTGTGTCAAAACGCGTTCTATTTGATTCTGGGCACTTTTGGTCATAAGTTGCGCTTACGAAGTCCTCGGATAACCGTTCTATATCTGCAAGGGGAAGGCAGATATATGAATGTGCGACCGGGGACTTCGCTTTTATTTAGAAAGTTAAATCAGCCCCGAGAGATCATCTGGGATAGAAGTACTTGCCACAAACTTTTCTGGATCCAATAAATCATCAGCGGTTGGAAGTAGTCCGCTCCAAATTTGATCGCGCTCGCCAACGCTCTTTACTTCGCGGATCTTCCTCCAGAAGCTACTTGCTTCGCGAGTTAGCTTTGGCGAAACCTGAAGTCCGAGCATTGAAGAAAATAGAACTTGTGCAGGTGCTGATGCTGCGCGACGACGGCGATGAGTTTCACGAAGTTGTTCGATACTTGGAATTCGATCACCGGCAGCAAGTGCAGTCACTTCATCGGTCCAACCATCAATTAACGCTAAGACGGTTTCGAGTTTTAAGAGCGCACTTTTCTGCGCCGGGGATTCTTCTGGAGTAAAAATCCCATTATCTAGCGCGAAAGAAATAGCTTCTTCATTGCCAGCGCCTTCTTGCATATTTTCTTGCATATTTTCAAAGGCGCCTTGTGCCTGACGTTGAATCGCATCGATATCGATATGAATACCTTTTCCATATTCGACGATGGCGCTTTGAATATATGAAACCAACCATGGGTTATGGGCAAATAAACGAGCAACCGCACCTTCGCGAAGTGCGTGATAGATAAAGACTTCAGATTTTGCAATCTCTAAATCATTTGCCCAGTTCTCGATATTTTCTGGAACAACAATGGCGCGTGCAGGATCAAGCAGAGGTAGCGCCACATCGTGAGCGCCAGTGGCTGTCGTTGAAAGGGTTCCGATGGATTGGCCGAGCTGAGTTGCGATCATCGTGCCGATAAATGAGCGCAGCATCATGGTGATCATCTCAATCGGAGGCTGACCTTCGGCGCTTTCGCCGGCTTGCGCGTTCATCGCTTGATCCAATAAATCAGAGATCGCTGCCGATAGTCCTGCAGCTAAAGGTTCGATGATCCGCTGCCAACCTGGCATCGTTTCATAAACCCAATCGAGACGACTGGCTGCAGATGGCGCAATCGTTGATGCTGGAAATGAAGTTGCATCGTTTAGCCAAATTTCAGATATTTCAAATGCACTTTCAACAACTGATAAGTCTTTCGTGCCCAGTGGTTTCAAACCCTGAGTCGTAACAAATTTACGAGCCGTCTCACGAGCAGTTGCGATCGGAAGAACTTCAGCGTTACCAGAGCTACTCTTTCCGGCTTGCGAAAAAAGAGTTGTAAATGGATTTACAAAACCTGCTGGGTTAATTCCGAGTTGTTCAAATTGCGCCTTCATCTGTTCTTGCATCTGGCGCATCATCGCTTCAAAGTCTGGGCGACCTTCTCCATTGTTATTTTCGTTGTTATTTGGATCATCATTGTCGTCAGGAGTAAACCCAAAACCAGCCATTGCCCGACCCCAATCTCAGTTGTTTTACTTACAACACCTCGGATGCGAGATTTCTTCCCGCAAGCGCTAGGCTATCTAACATGTCCAATGCATTTATGGCTCTGATCTGGTGGGTAATTCCGCTAGCTGGTCTGCTTGGCGCACTTGGCTATGTCCTCTGGATTACCCAATTTAAATCAAAGTTTGAATCCGAAACCACTCGCTCGGTCGGCCAATTTCAACGCTTCCAAGATTCTTTCCGCGATGCCGAGATAACCACATTTGTTGCGGGCGATACCGATTCTCCGACCGATGGCGCTGCTGCGGATTCCAGTACCAGCGATTAACTTTGGAGTTCTCACTTAGATGAGCGTTCGCCTTCCCCGTATAACTTCTTTAGTTTTAGCCCTTTTCTTCGGTTGCGCACTCTTTGCACCTCTTCCATTCGTAGTTCTAACGCCGGGCCACGCGCAAAATGTGCTCGAGAAAGTAATTACGCCAGCAAAGAGCGCTCCATCATCATTGAAGATCTATCCGAGTACTGGCGATCTATATTTACTTTCAATTCTCATCACAAATCCTGCCGCCTACGTAACCGGTAGCGAACTGATCTACTCATGGATGCGCAGTGATTACGCGGTTATGCCACGTTCGCTCTTCTATAAAGATGGACGCAGCGCCGAAACCGAAAAGGCGATCGCCAAGACCGAGATGGTTGATTCGCAGATCGCCGCCAAATCTGCGGCGCTTAATTACTTAACCCAATATTTTCCAGGAGTAGTCGCCGCAAATATAAAGCCAAGCGATATTGAAATTTCGCTCGCTAAGACTGGCGGCCCAAGTGGCGGCTTAGCCTTCGCCATCGGAATCGTGGAACTGTTAACGCCTGCGAATATTTTGCAAGGAAAAAGTGTTGCAACCACAGGAACGATTGATAGCAACGGAAACGTTGGAAGTATTGGGGGAGTTGCAGAGAAGATCTTGGCGGCAAAGAAAGCGGGAGCCACCCTCTTTCTAGTTCCGCAAAGTAATTGCAAAGACCTTGCACCAAATGTGGCCAAGATTCCGCGCGGGATCAAAGTCGCGGCTGTTAGTACCTTAAAAGAGGCGATAACGGCGCTCAATTCGGAAGACCCGCAAGGGTGCGCTAACTTAGGAGCATGATGAAAAAGCCAAGCCCGCTAGCACTTACCTTCATAATTTTGGCAGTTCTTGCCGGCGCACTTGTTGCGTTAAGTGGTTTCTATGTCGATTGGCTCTGGTTTAAATCAGTTGGCTTCACCGATGTTTGGTCGACCGTACTCATGACCAAGGCGGCGCTCTTCATCGCAGCTGGCTTACTAACATCGCTGGTTATTTCACTAAATATTTATTTAGCTTTCCGCCGTCGCCCTTTCTATGTTCCAACTTCGATCGAAGCTGACAACTTAGAGCGCTACCGTGCGACGATCGATCCAATCCGTAAATTAGCCTTCGCAGGTATTGCAGTGGTCCTCTTCTACTTTGGTGGCTCAAGTGCAACATCACTTTGGAGTTCTTGGTTGCTCTTTAAGAACTCAACACCATTCGGAATAAAGGATCCACAATTCGGTCAAGATATTTCTTTCTTCGCCTTCCGCTTGCCGTTCTTGCAGACGCTTATCGGTTGGGCAATTTCAACTTTAATCTTGGCAACAATTGCCAGCGTTGCCGTTCACTACATCTATGGCGGAATTCGCCCACAGGTTCGCGAAGATCGCACAACAGTTGCAGCTCGCGTTCAACTTTCAGTACTTCTTGGGCTAATTGTTCTTCTCAAGGCCGTTGCTTACTGGTTTGATCGCTACGCACTCGCGCTAAAAGAGAGTCGCTTGATCACCGGACTTACCTACACAGATGTAAATGCAACGCTTCCTGCTAAATCTATTTTGGCGGCAATTGCAGTTATCTGTTCGCTTCTCTTCTTCGCAAATATTGTTCGCAAATCTTGGCTGCTTCCTGCAGCTGGAACCGCCCTTATGGTTGGTGCGTCAGTACTAATCGCAGGTGTTTACCCAGGAGCTGTCCAGCAGTTCCAGGTAAAGCCATCTGAATCATCTAAGGAAGCTCCTTATATTCAGCGAAATATCGATGCTACTCGCGATGCCTTCGGATTAACCGATGTAGAAATGAAGGATTACCAGGCAACGCTTTCAACTAACTCAGGTCAGTTGGCAACCGATGCGGCGACAATTGCAAATATTCGTTTAATGGATCCAAACGTTTTATCTGCAACTTTCCGCCAATTGCAGCAGATCAAGCCTTACTACACATTCCCTGAATCACTGGATGTCGATCGTTACACAGTTAACGGAGTTCAACGCGATGCAGTCGTAGCAGTTCGCGAATTAAATATTGAAGGTAACCCAAGCCGTAACTGGATTAACGATCACCTTGTTTACACACACGGTTTTGGTTTTGTTTCAGCATTTGGAAATACAGTTGACGCCGACGGCAAGCCAAACTTCTTAGTTGGCGATCTACCTCCGACAACAGGTCTTGGAAAATTCCAACCACGTATCTATTTTGGTGAGAATGTTCCTGATTACTCAATCATCGGTGGGCCAAAGACTGATACACCGGTTGAGTTCGACTATCCAGATGATGCATCTGCAAATGGTCAGAAGAACTACACATACACCGGCAAGGGTGGCGTTCCAATGGGCGGCTTGCTTAATAAGTTGCTCTTTGCAATTCAATATCAAGAACAGCGCATTGTTCTCTCAAGTTTGATCAACTCTGAATCAAAGATTCTCTACAACCGTTCACCACGCGAACGAGTTGCCAAAGTTGCTCCATGGCTAACTCTTGATGGAGATCCATATCCAGCAATTGTTGATGGCAAAGTTCAATGGATCATCGATGGATTCACAACCAGTGCGGGCTACCCATATTCACAAACAACAGCGCTCGGTTCAGCTACTGCTGATGCGCTGACTGCAAATTCAACTTCGATCACAGCGCAGAGCAATAAGAACATCAACTACATCCGTAACTCTGTAAAAGCCACAGTTGACGCCTATGACGGCACTGTTGTGCTCTACCAGTGGGACGAAAAGGATCCAGTTCTAAAGACTTGGATGAAGGCCTTCCCAAATACTGTTACTCCAAAGAGCAAGATGTCTGCGCAGCTACTTGAGCACATCCGCTACCCAGAAGATCTCTTCCGCGTACAGCGCGAAGTACTTAGCTCTTATCACGTACAAACTGCCGCAGCGTTTTACGGCGGACAAGATTTCTGGCGCGTACCTCGCGATCCTTCAACATTCGGAGCAAATGCCGGAGCACAACCTCCGTATTACATGACTCTAGAAATGCCTGGATCTAACAAGCCAACATTTGCACTTACAACTCCATTCGTACCACGCGGTGGACGCGAGAACCTTTCTGCATTTGCAGTAGTTGATTCAAATTACGGACCAAACTACGGAAAGATTTCGGTACTTCAGTTGCCGCGAAGCACCAACGTTGCTGGACCTTCACAGGTGGCATCAAACTTCGAAGCTAAACCTGAAGTTGCTAACTCACTCTCATTGCTGCGCCAAGGTGGATCAGATGTTGTATTGGGTAACTTGTTAACGCTTCCAGTTGGTGGCGGACTTCTCTATGTGCAACCGGTTTATGTAAAGGCGACTTCAAACTCTGCCGCTTATCCACTTTTACAGAAAGTACTCGTATCTTTCGGCGATGTAATTGGTTACGACAGTTCGCTTAAGGGCGCTCTTGATCAGGTATTCGGTGGAAACTCCGGAACTTCATCATCTGGCACACCAGTTACATCAACAACTAATAACGCATCTGCAGATCTAAAGTCTGCGTTGCAAAACGCTAAGCAAGCACTTGCAGATGGAAATGCTGCACTTGCTAAGGGCGACTTTGCAGCATATGGACGCGCACAAGATCGTTTAAAGGCAGCGCTTGCTGCAGCGATTGCAGCGGAGGGTCGTAAGTAAGGCGATTTGGCTATTACTTAACGAACCTTTAGACTGACACTTCCGACGCGGGGTGGAGCAGCTCGGTAGCTCGCTGGGCTCATAACCCAGAGGTCGTAGGTTCAAATCCTGCCCCCGCTACTAGATAGAGGTCTGACAATGAGTAACCAAGTAACTACAACTATAAAAGTCACCCACACAGATCGCGATCGCAAAACTGTTTTCTGGCGCGGAATTCTGGTCTTCCCAGTATTTATCTTCGTTGCGACTTTCTCTCAAGCAGCGCTACAAGACGGCTCAAACTGGGATGTCACTGCAGCAGGAGTTGTATTCATTCCGACTGTTTTGGCTCTGCTTTTCCGCCAGGTTTATCCAAGTTACGTTCTAACTTTCAACCACGCAGTTACCGAACTTGGAACTCGCCTATCGGCCTACCTCTTCTTGCTCAACGATGAATACCCTTCAATCGAACGCAATCCAAATGTGGCAGTGATCTTTCCTGACATCGAGGGTGGCGCTAAGTTAAATCGTGGACTTCCGCTTGTTAAGTGGTTATTAGCGATTCCTCATTATGTAGTTGGAGCAATATACGTTGCACTTTCATTTATCGTAACTGTTATCGCTTGGGTTCAGACATCTGCAACTGGAAAATATCCAGCTTGGGCCGGCGAAATTGTTCTCGGAACAATCGCTTACATCAACCGAGTCGAGGGCTATATGTTGCTACTCGTAACGGATGAATATCCAACTTTCCGCCTTAAATAATTATTAATAAATAAGTTATTTAATAGTTAGAGAATTACTAACTACAAATAGCGAACTAATCGCCATTGCCCCAGCGGCATACATCGGTGTTAACGCGCCGGCGGCTGCAATTGGAATTCCAATTACATTGTAGGCAAATGCCCAACCCAAGTTAACTTTTAT
>WLLM01000040.1 GCA_009700715.1 Actinomycetota bacterium | reverse complement strand
GATCGAGTTGTTATTCGCGATGGCGATGCAATCGGAGTTCTTTTGACACGCCTTGGTGCACACGAAAGTGTTCTTGCATGGGAAGAACGCCGCATGCGTCGCGAAGTTCGGGCCACCGCAAATCGCCTTGCAAATTTTGATGATGCCAATCTTCGCCGCTCTGCACGCGCTGCAGTTGCAGCTGCAGCTCGCGTACAACGCGCTATGGAAATTCTCGGCCCACAGATTCCGGATCATTTGAAAGAAGCCGGCGAACTTCGTATCAGCCATGGACAGGCGAGCCTGGAAGAACTCGGATCACTTGCATCGCCTCCGATGACCAAAGATGCGATCGCAGGACGTATTCGTCGCCTCCTGGCAATGGCTGATAAACGCGCCTCTGAACTCGGTATTCCAGATACTGAAGCGGGCTTATCGCCTGACTTGCTCAACTAAGCCTACGCAGAAGTAACTCCACGCCACTGGTAAGGTTAGCCACGACCCCAATGTTGTGGCAGTTTTAATGCCGTACACCCAATTGGCGTAACTTTGAATAAGTACCCAGCGGGTCCTGACACTTTCTAGAGCGAGGTTTTCACGTGATTAATGTTGGAATTAATGGATTTGGACGAATTGGCCGTAACTTCTTCCGCGCAGCGCTTACCAACCCAAATATCAATATCGTAGGTATTAACGACCTAACCGATAACGCTACTTTGGCTCACCTCCTAAAGTACGACTCAATCTTGGGTCGCCTAGGACTTGAAGTAAGCCACACCGAAGACACCATCACAGTTGGTGGCAAGACAATCAAAGTTTTCGCAGATCGTGATCCAGCAAATCTTCCATGGGCCTCAGTTAAGGCAGATATCGTTATCGAATCTACCGGCCACTTCACAAAGGCAGCCGATGCTAAGAAGCACATCACTGCAGGCGCGAAGAAGGTAATCATCTCTGCACCAGCTACAGATGAAGACATCACAATCGTTATGGGCGTTAACCATGACAAGTACGACCCAGCAAACCACAACGTTATTTCAAACGCTTCATGTACAACTAACTGCCTTGCTCCAATGGCAAAGGTTCTGCAAGATAACTGGGGAATCGTTAAGGGCTTGATGACAACAATTCACGCCTACACAAACGATCAGGTAATCCTCGACTTCCCACATAAGGATCTTCGTCGCTCACGTGCAGCAGCTACAAATATGATCCCAACATCAACAGGCGCTGCAAAGGCGATCTCGTTGGTAATGCCAGAGCTCAAGGGCAAGCTAGATGGGTACGCAATGCGCGTTCCAGTCCCAACAGGTTCTGCAACAGATCTAACTGTTGAACTGGCTAAGGAAGCAACCGCTGAAGAAATTAACGCCGCCATGAAGGCTGCCGCTAATGGCGCTCTTAAGGGATACCTTTCTTACACATCAGATCCAATCGTCTCTTCAGATATCGTGACTGATCCTTCGTCTTGTATCTTCGATTCTGGTCTAACCAAGGTAATCGGAAACCAAGTTAAGGTCGTTGGTTGGTATGACAACGAATGGGGTTACTCAAACCGCCTCGTTGATCTTGTCGGCCTCGTCGGCAAATCTCTCTAGTTAATTTCGTTAACTAATGTCGCTTCAAAACTTTGATGTAGCCGGCAAGCGAGTATTCCTTCGCTGCGATCTCAATGTGCCGTTGAAAAACGGCGAGATCACAGATGATGGACGCATCCGCGCCTCGCTGCCGACTATCAAAACTCTTCTTGCAAACGGTGCCAGCATCGTTATCGCTGCGCACCTTGGGCGACCAAAAGGTGAAGCCAAGCCAGAACTCTCACTAGCTCCTGTAGCTAAGCGTTTATCTGAACTTCTTGACACGCCAGTGCAATTTGCCGGAGCGGTAACCGGAAGCGGTGTAACCGCAAAAGCAACAGCTCTCAAATCTGGCGAGATATTGTTACTAGAAAATATTCGCTTCGCAGCTGCTGAAACTTCCAAAGATGAAGCAGAGCGCCAAGTACTTGCCAAAGAGTTGGCAGCACTTGCCGATGCTTATGTTGGAGATGGCTTTGGCGCAGTACACCGCAAGCATGCTTCTGTTTTCGATCTTCCAAAGTTGCTGCCACATGTTGCCGGAACACTTGTTGCGGCAGAAGTTGAAGTACTCAAGAAGTTAACCCAAAATCCAGAGCGTCCATACGGTGTCGTCCTTGGGGGAGCAAAAGTTTCAGACAAGATCGGTGTTATCTCTAACTTGCTCGGCAAGGTAGATGTAATGGCGATCGGTGGCGGAATGGTCTTCACATTCTTAGCTGCACAAGGAAAAGAAATTGGTACATCTTTAGTTGAAACCGATTTGATCGAAACTGTAAAAGGTTTGATTAAACAGGCAGCTGATTCTGGTGTGAAATTAGTTCTTCCAACCGATATTTTGGTGGCGCCTGCTTTTGCAGCGGATGCGCCTGCAACCCTAGTTAACGCTGATTCAATTCCCGCCGATCAGATGGGCCTAGATATTGGTCCAGATTCTGCTGAAAGCTTTGCAGCAGCGATTCGTTCTTGCAAAACAGTTTTCTGGAACGGTCCAATGGGCGTATTCGAATTCCCAGCATTTGCTAACGGAACCAAGGTTGTCGCGCAAGCGCTTACTGAAGTAACTGGAATTTCTGTCGTTGGTGGCGGAGATTCAGCAGCTGCAGTTCGCGCACTTGGATTTGCAGATTCTGCATTTGGTTACATCTCAACTGGCGGCGGAGCTTCTCTTGAATACCTTGAAGGAAAAGAACTTCCTGGCTTAACTGCTTTAGATCTCTAATTCACAGCAAGTACCTAATTCGAAGGAGTAAATAATGCGTAAGCCGCTCATGGCAGGTAACTGGAAGATGAACCTCAATCACCTTGAGGCGATCGCGGTTGCACAGAAGCTTGTCTATTCACTCGATGATAAAGATTATGACGCTGTAGACGTTGCGATCATTCCTCCATTTACCGATATTCGTTCTATTCAAACTATGGTCGATGGAGATCGTCTTCGCCTGCAATACGGAGCACAAGATCTTTCACCAGAGGCAAGCGGCGCATTTACCGGCGATATCTCCGGTTCAATGCTCGCCAAGCTTGGTTGCACATTTGTTGTAATCGGCCACTCCGAACGTCGCGCAATCCATAACGAAGATGATGCGCTAATCAATCGCAAAATCAAGGCAGCTCTCGCTAACGAACTAACACCTATTTTCTGCGTCGGTGAAGAACTTTCAGTCCGCGAATCCGGAACACATGTTTCTCATGTAATCCGCCAAATTCGTGCTGGCCTTGAAGGATTTACTAAGCCAGAACTTAAGAAGATCGTTATCGCCTACGAACCAGTTTGGGCGATCGGTACTGGCAAGACTGCAACTCCTGAAGATGCGCAAGAAGTCTGTGCTGCAATCCGCGAAGAAATTGAAACTATTGGTTCTCCAGAGATCGCATCTAATATGCGTATCCTCTACGGCGGATCTGTTAAATCATCGAACGTTGTCGAAATCATGAAGCAGGTGGATGTAGACGGCGCCCTGATCGGGGGAGCGAGCCTAGATCCTGAGGAATTGGCCAAGATCGCCAAGTTCTACGCGGTCCCAGAAGCCTAATCTCGCACGTCGATCTAGTATCCTTACGCTCTATCTCCATCCACAACTTGAGGAGTTTTACACCGTGGCTCTAGCTCTATCTATCTTGCTAATCATCACCAGCGTTTTGATGATCCTGCTCGTCCTTCTTCACAAAGGAAAAGGCTCAGGCCTCTCCGATCTATTCGGTGGCGGCATTTCTTCAAACTACGGCGGCTCATCTGTTGTAGAACGTAACCTTGATCGCATCACAATCGTGGTCGGTGGAGTTTGGTTCGGCGGCGTTGTCGCACTCAGTCTTGTTTTGAAGGGTTAATCAATGGCAAGTGCAATTCGCGGAAGCCGTGTCGGCGCCGGCCCAATGGGCGAGGCAGAACGCGGAGATCAGATTGAGCGCGCCACAGTTTCTTACTGGTGCGGCAATGGCCACGAAGTTCGTCCATCTTTTGCAGTTGAGGAAACAGTTGTAATTCCTGCTGAATGGGATTGCCCAAAGTGTGGTCTTCCAGCAGGACGCGATCGCAATAATCCACCAAAGGCTGTTGTAAATATTCCTTACAAGACTCACTTGGCTTATGTAAAAGAGCGTCGCACCGATGTAGAAGGCGCAAAGATTCTTGAAGAAGCTCTCCGTAAACTACGCGGAGATGACGAGTAAATATTTTTAGAGAGCTTTAGCGGCTCTCAAGATCTGGTCGATACCCGCGCTACGTTCTGTGCAATGCAGACGAAGCAGCGGGTATTTTCTTGTCGCAAGTGCGCGATTGTCACCTAGAGCTTGGGCCATTAGCAATGTACGGAAATCAAAAGCGCGGCCAGGCACTTGATAGTTATTTACCGTTTCTCCAGTGATCTGTAAGAACGATCCATTTTGTTGTCCACCTTTATGGAACTGACCGGTGGAGTGTAAGAATCGTGGACCCCATCCAAAACTAACCGGACGACCTGATTTTTCGGAGAGAATTTTACGAAGTTCAGCGATTTTGCTGTCTCCGACGCGATCCAAATATGCAGTGATTGCGATGTAGCCACTCGAATCAGTATTTGCAATCAGATTCTTCAACGCTGCAACTAAGGTGTTTCCATCACCAAAGATCTCAATATCGCCTTCGCTATTTGCTGAAGTGATCTCCGGAAGAGAGTTATTCCATTCTGCCAATACTGCAGATGTCGCCTCTTTCGCCTCAGTTACATTTGGTTGATTGAATGGGTCGATCTCGAGTGCTGCACCGAGTAGCGCGGTAACCCACTCCCAGAATAAGAAGTGCTCGCCAAGTTCTGCCTCAACTGTTAGATCTGCACCAGGTGCGAAAGCAACAGAGAAAGCACCTCCCATTGCTGCCTCTTGAAAACCTTCTGTCGCGATTGGCAAACGACCGCGTTGATCTTTACCAGTGGATTCGGCGATTAACTGCTCGATCCAATCTGATAAGCCAGGAAAATTTGATCCGCTATCTGTGAAACCTAAAAATTGCTCAGCCTGTGTTAAGAGTAGATAAGCAACATCGAGAATCACTTCTGGCGTATTAACTATTTGTTCTTTGCAATCACTAGCCTGATCAAGTAGAACTGATGCATCTACGCCCATTAGCGCCGCAGGAGTTAAACCAAAGGCAGTTAGTGCGCTAAAACGTCCGCCCACATTTGGATCGGCGTTGATGACTGTGAATCCCGCTTTGCGAACATCTTGATCAAGCGGAGAACCAGGATCGGTTACAAAGACCATATGCTCGGTTGGGTTAAGGCCCGCATCGCTCAAGTATTTTTCAAAGAAAGCGCGCTGTGATGAAGTCTCGATCGTTGAGCCAGACTTTGATGCAACCAAGATGAGAAGATTTATAGGATCGCCACCAAGTGCGCGGTTAATGTAATCAGGATCGGTTGAGTCCAAAATAAATGCACGCTTCTTAAATGTCTGCGCAATTACTTCGGGGGCAAGGGAAGATCCGCCCATTCCACAGAGAACTAAATCGGTTCGCTCCCGAAACTTCGCTGCCAGAGCGTCAAGCAAGGGGAGTAGATCGCGCGAGGTTTGATCTAGTTCGACCCAATTTAAGCGGATTGCCGCTTCTGCACTTGCTGCAGTTCCCCATGTAGTCGCATCCTTGGCTGCAATTCGCGGATGAGCCTTTGCAAGAAGCTGATATTTAGGATCGTTGCGATCAACCTTACTAAGTGCTGGTCCGCTTAATTTAATCATCGTTACTTCAACGCGCTCTGGATTTTTGCCGCGATATCTTCTGGCGCGAAACCAAATTCTGCAAATAACTTTCCAGCCGAAGCTGATGCTCCGAAGTGTTCTAGCGAAATTGCAATACCTGAATCTCCGATGTAATCGCGCCAACCTTGGGCGATTCCGGCTTCGATGCTTACGCGCAACTTGGCGCTCTTCGGAATTACTTGGCCTTGGTAGGCAGCCTCTGTCTCTTTAAACCATTCCAGACATGGAGCGCTTACTACGCGAGTCGAAATGCCTTTCCCTTCCAGCAATACCTGCGTTGCTAGCGCTACACCGACTTCTGAGCCGGTAGCAATCAATACGACATCTGCTGAGGCAGAAGATTCCTTCAAAATATATGCACCCTTGGCAACGAGCGCTACATCGCCATGTGTTGAGCGATCAACGACCGGCAAATTCTGACGTGAAAGAAGCAAGCCGGCAGGTTTGCGCCGTTGCAGAATCACCTTCCACGCTTCGCGAACTTCATTGGCATCACCAGGACGAACCACATCAAAGTTTGGAATCGCGCGTAGTGAAGCTAGATGCTCGACTGGTTGGTGGGTAGGTCCATCTTCACCTAAACCAATTGAGTCGTGGCTCCAGATAAAGATAGAAGCCAGATCCATAATTGCGGCCAGACGAACCGATGGACGCATGTAATCGCTGAATACGGCAAAGGTTCCACCGAAGCAGCGTGATAGACCATGCAGAGCAACTCCGTTAAGAATTGAACCCATCGCATGTTCGCGAATACCAAAGTGAATCATTCGTCCATATGGATTGGCACCCTGCATGGCACTCGATGCTGGTAAGAAAGAACCGGCGCTGGTGATTGCGGTGTTATTGCTTCCTGCAAGATCTGCAGAGCCGCCCCAGAATTCAGGAAGAGCCTTGGCAATCGCGGCGATGACATCGCCGGAAGCCTTACGTGTTGCAACATCTTTTCCTGCTG
>WLLM01000004.1 GCA_009700715.1 Actinomycetota bacterium | reverse complement strand
GCGCTTGGAATCACCGTTCTCCATAGGAATAAAGCGCGCTGGATCTTCGCCACCTTCACCGGTGTTTGATTTAGCCCCGAGTCGGTTCATCGCAATAGCAAGTGTTTCGTGAACCTCTTGCGAAACCGAACCGTATGACATCGCACCAGTTGAGAAGCGCTTTACGATCTCAGAAATTGGTTCTACTTCATCGATAGAAATTGCTGGACGTGCACCTTCCTTAAAGGCAAAGAGTCCGCGCAGAGTCATTAACTCTTTACTTTGACCATCGACCTTGCTGGTGTAGCGCTTAAAGATGTCGTAACGCTTTGAACGAGTTGAGTGTTGTAGCGCAAAAACTGTTTCAGGGTTGAACAAGTGTGGCTCGCCATCACGACGCCATTGGTATTCGCCACCAATAGGCAGGCGCTTAGAACCAGGGATCGCTCCCCCAGGTGGATATGCAATGTGGTGGCGCGCAATTGTTTCTTCCGCAATTGTGTCGAGACTGATGCCACCGAGACGTGATGTAGTACCGACGAAGTATTCGTCGACAACTTCTTGCGAAAGACCGATAGCTTCAAATACTTGTGCGCCGGTGTATGAAGCGATTGTTGAAATGCCCATCTTCGACATCACTTTCAGAACGCCTTTACCTAGGCTCTTGATGATGTTGCGAACAGCCTTTTCAGGAGTAATCCCGGTAATAACACCTTGAAGAACCAAATCTTCGGCGGATTCCATAGCAAGGTATGGGTTTACTGCAGCTGCGCCATAACCGATAAGAAGTGCAACATGGTGAACTTCGCGAACATCTCCGGCTTCGACGACTAGACCAACTTTGGTGCGCGTCTTTTCGCGGATCAAATGGTGGTGCACGGCAGCAGTTAGAAGCAGTGAAGGAATAGGAGCATCTTCAGCATCGCCATCGCGATCGGAGAGAACGATGATGCGCGCACCAGAGGAAATCGCATCTGAGACTTCGCGTTTGATTTCTTCAAGTCGCTTGTGAAGAGTATTGCCATCTCCGGAGACGGGGAATAATCCGCGAACTACGTAGGCAGACAAACCAGGATGATCGCCATCGGCATTTACGTGAATAATCTTGGCTAGCTCATCGTTATCAATCACCGGGAAGGCAAGTGAAATCTGGCGACAAGAAGATGGGCCAGGATCAAGCAAGTTATGTTCAGGACCGATTGATCCGCCCAAACTTGTAACAAGTTCTTCACGAATTGCATCTAGTGGTGGGTTGGTAACTTGGGCAAAGAGCTGCGAGAAATAATCAAAGAGCAGACGTGGTTTTTCGGAGAGCGCAGCGATTGGGGTATCCGTACCCATTGATCCGAGCGCTTCCATTCCGTTCTTGGCCATCGGTGTTACCAAGATGCGCAGTTCTTCTTCGGTGTATCCAAATGCGCGTTGGCGACGAACAACTGATGAGTGCGGATAAACAATGTGTTCGCGCGAAGGTAGCTCGGATAACTTCATGATTCCGGCGTGGAGCCATTCACCGTATGGCGCAGCATCGGCGAGGGAATCTTTAATTTCGTCATCTTCAATAATGCGACCGGCTTCAATATCAACCAAGAACATCTTGCCTGGTTGCAAACGGCCCTTGCGAACAATCTTTTCGGCTGGGAAATCTAGAACGCCGACTTCAGATGCGAGAACTACGAGTCCATCATCAGTTACCCAGAAGCGCGATGGACGTAAACCATTGCGATCTAATACCGCACCGACTTGATGGCCATCGGTGAAAGTTACGCAGGCAGGCCCATCCCATGGCTCCATAAGTGATGCGTGGAATGCGTAGAAGTCACGGCGCTTCTGCGACATCGTTGTGTGATTTTCCCAAGCCTCAGGAATCATCATAAGAACTGCGTGCGGCAGTGAACGTCCGCCTAGGTAGAGAAGTTCGAGAACTTCATCGAATGAGGCAGAGTCACTGCCTGACATTTCTACGATTGGGAATAGGCGACTTAAGTCGCCAGGAATTAACTCGCTTGCAAGAAGGGATTCGCGGGCGCGCATCCAGTTGCGGTTTCCTTTAACGGTATTGATTTCACCGTTGTGCGCAATAAAGCGATAAGGATGTGCCAGCGGCCAAGAAGGGAAAGTATTTGTAGAAAAGCGTGAGTGAACCAACGCCAGTGGAGAGACCACACGTTCATCACTTAAATCCGGAAAAAACTCTTCGAGCTGGCCGGTTGTAAGCATGCCTTTGTACACGATGGTTTGTGAAGAAAGTGATGGGAAGTAAAGATCTAGTGAATGCTCGGCGCGCTTGCGCAGACAGAAAGCTAAGCGATCTAACGCCATTCCAGACTCGCTCTTATTTCCGGCGATAAATAACTGTTCAAACTTTGGCATAACTGAAACAGCGGTCTTGCCTAGAGATGACGCATTGATAGGAAGCTCGCGCCAACCTAAAATTGTTATTCCTTCTTCAGATGCAATCTTGGCAATCTCATCGCGTACTTCTGCGCCTTGGGCAACGAATGCGATACCAGTTGCATAACTTCCTTCAGCAGGAAGTTTGAAATCTACAACTGCGCGATAGAAAGCATCTGGAACGCGAATTAGAATTCCCGCACCATCGCCGCTATCTGGTTCAGCACCTGATGCACCGCGATGTTCGAGGTTGCGAAGTGCGGTTAACGCTTTATCAACGATCTCGTGTGTGGCAACTTTATTTAGCGTGGCAACCATCGCAACGCCGCATGCATCATGCTCGTTTGCGGGATCGTAGAGTCCCTGTTGTGCTGGGTAATTAGATGGAAGGGCCATCTGATACACGCTCCTGTTGTTCACACTTAAGAAATTAAAGTGGGACAACTTTGGCCCGATAAAACCTCACCGCAGGCGGTGGTAGATGCAAAAGGGTAGCAACTGTTGCCGCTCTTGGGCACTCCAGATTGAGCCTGGATTTAGGTGAGTTTAGATACCGCTAAGGTGGAGGGCTTGGCCGATTCCGGCGGTGATCGCCATACCGAAGCAGCCGCCGAGGATTACCCGCAGCGTTGGGGCGAGAACTTTAGAACCCGCGGTCTTGGCGCTGACGATTCCGGTGAAGATCAAACCGACGACTGTAAAACCGACGATGCTAAAGGCAACCTTTCCTGGAGTCGGTGCGAAGGCGCCGACAAAAGGAATTAGCCCGCCGGATGTAAATGCGGCAGCGGATGCAACCGCTGCCTGAACCGGACGCGCCTTGGTATGTGGAAACTGGCCAAGTTCATCGCGCAGGTGCGCTTCAAGTGGATCACGTGCATGCATCGCATTTGCAACTTCTAAAGCAAGCTCTGGGTTAAGTCCGCGCTTTATATAAATTTCTTGAAGTTCTAGGAGTTCTGATTCGGGATCGATAGATAGATGTTCCATTTCCAGAAGTCGATCTGATTCTTCAATATCATTTTGAGAGCGAACCGAAACGTATTCACCAACTGCCATCGACATAGCGCCAGCAACAATTCCGGCAGCTCCAGCGGTAATTAAGAAACCTTGCGCATCGGCGCCGCCTGCTTTAGCGGCGGTAACACCGATCATGAGCGAAGCGGTTGAAACTAAGCCGTCATTTGCTCCAAGTACTGCAGCGCGTAACCATCCGGCGCGATGGGTACGGTGATGGAGGTTTCTTTGATAGACATCTTCTAAAGCCATATTTAGAGCCTACCTGATGGCGATTAAATTTCAGTGCAGGCTTAAGACTTATCGCGCGCTTGTAACTTAAAAAATAGCGTTGTTGATAGGGCAACCAAGGCCAAACTAACCCACTGATTGATCCGCATTCCACCAAATTGATGCGCGGTATCGATTCGAAGAGACTCGATAAAGAATCGACCCAAAGAGTAGGCGCCGACGTACGCGGCAAAAGTGCTGCCCGCAGACCAATTTTGTGCAAAACGAATTAGTGCCAAGGCCAGGAGGGAGCACCAGATCGCCTCATAGAGAAAGGTCGGGTGAAAAGTTTCATATAAACCGAATCCACGTGGCCGATATTTATATGGAATGGAAAGCGCCCACCAAGAATCGAGAGGGCGTCCAAAAAGTTCGGCGTTAAACCAATTACCGAATCTTCCGATTGCTTGTGCAAATAAAATTCCAGGCGCGATTGCATCAAGAAATACGCCGAAACTTGTGAGGTTCATGGTTTTTGCAAGTCTGCGATATGAAATGAGCGCGCCAAGTGCGCCAAGTGAAATAGCGCCCCAAATACCGAGCCCGCCTTGCCAAATTTTGAACGCGGATATTGGATCACCGTTTGCACCAAAGTAATTATCTGGAGAAGTAACTACGTGATAAAGCCGTCCCCCAATAATTCCGGAAGGCACTGCAATAACAGCAACTTCAGAAACCACGCCTTTGAGCGATGGATCATGCGCTGCTAAACGTTTATTGCCGAGCCAAATCGCAATTGCAATTCCAGCAATTATGCAGAGCGCATAGAGATGTACAGTCAAAGGTCCGATCGAAATCTGCGACAGCGTTGGCGTCGGAATCGAGCGGAACATATAGAGATCTAGTTAAGCTTTTTCAACAGCGAGCATAAATTCGCCCAAGCTGTTGTAAGCCTTATTGCGATCAATCTCTTTACCGTTGATAAATACTGTTGGAGTTGAGTTTACGTTGCGCTTGGCACCTTCTTCGGCAACGTTCTTAACCCATCCCATGTAATCCTGGTTCTGTACGCACTTGTCGTAGTCAGGGCTTGAAATTCCAAGACCTAGAGCTAGTGTCGTTAGATATTGAGTAGACCACGCACCTGAGTTTTCGGCTGGTTGATTTGCATAGAGCGTCTTATGGAATTCAATGAATTTTCCTTGATCAGCTGAACAGGCTGCAGCGTTGGCAGCTAACTGCGATTCTCCGCCTAGGAAAGAGAGCATGTGGAATGCAACTTTGGCTTTCTTTGTTTTGATCAAATCTTCGATGTATTCGCCGCTGATGCTTTCAAAGCGTGCGCATGCTGGACATTGAAAGTCCTCATAAATTTCGATAAATGGAACGCCAGTTAACTCTTTATTAAAGACCATTCCATAACCATCTTCGACGGAGACACTTGATGGGATCGCGGCGCTGGTATCTGACTTCTTAGAAAGAACGGTCGGTACCAACATAATCAAAACAACTCCTACGACAACGGCAATTACGAGGTTGCGAGTGAAGTTATCTTTTCCACCATTTGGCTTCTTTGCTTGCGCCATCTTTATTCCACATCTCCTGCGTTAGATCGGTTTGGGTCTTTATCTACTGCAAACTTCGTTAGCGGGTAACGGATCAAGAATAGAGCCAGAGCTGCTAAACCAGCATCTCTGAGAATCTCCTGAAGGTAGCGAGTCTGCCCTGGGGCAACTGAACCTCCCCCACCAAAGCAACCGCAATCGATATTTAATCCACGCGCCCACGCTTGAGCGATCGCGATAATAAATATGACCATGGTGAATCCGCCAAGTGCTGCAGAAATTCGAGTTCCGGCCCCGAGAATTAGCAATAGCCCAATCGCGATTTCAAAGAATGGGAGAACCACCCCGAGAAAGTTCGCAATTGATATTGGCAGTAGTTCATAAGCACGTACCGCCATCTGTGATTTATCAAGGGTGCCAATCTTTAAATACCCAGCCGCGAATAAAACACCACCGAGAGTTAAGCGTGCGATTAAGCCGAGCCACGGCTGGACCTTTATAAATTTACTCATCGTCCTTCGCGAACTCCTTTAGCTAATTCTCTAGCAAGGCTAGAAACTGCTGCTAACCCAGCATCTTCATTTGGCGCATCCTGCAGCGCCTTGATAAATGCTGATCCGACAATCACGCCATCTGCATACGCGGCCACGCCTTTAGCTTGCTCGCGAGTGGAAACGCCGAGGCCAACTGCGATTGGTAGATCGGTAGTTTTGCGAATGCGTGCGACTAAATCTGCTGCACCGCTTGAAACGGAATTTCGTGCACCCGTTACGCCCATCAAACTAGCCGCGTAAACAAAGCCACCGCAAGCAGACGTTACCTTTGGGAGACGAGCGTCAGAAGTACTTGGTGCAACAACATAAATTGGGCTAATCGAACTGTTCTTTGTCGCAATAAGCCAACCCGCAGATTCTTCGATAGTTAGATCTGGAGTGATTACGCCCGATCCCCCATTTGCGGCAATTGCTTGTGCAAACTCATTTACACCATATCGTTCAATTGGATTCCAGTAAGTCATCACAACTGCGGCTACACCAGTATCAGTTGCGGTCTTAAGCGCTGCCATAACTTCAGCTGAACCGGTTCCGTTTTCTAACGCGGTGACTGCTGCAGCTTGGATAGTTGGACCGTCCATAACTGGATCGCTATATGGAAAACCAATCTCAATTGCGTCTACGCCAGCTTCGACAAAGGCTTGAATTACCTTTGCGCATCCAGCTTGAGATGGGAAGCCGGCGGGAATATATGCAATAAGTGCGGCACGATTTTCGGCGCGTACTTTTGCAAATAAGTTATCCAGAGCGGTCATTAATCGAGCGGTATTCCAAAGTATTGCGCAGCGGTTTGCACATCTTTATCGCCACGTCCTGAAAGATTGATAACAATAATTGCATCTTTTCCGAGTTCGTTGCCCACTTGCAGGGCACCGGCAAGAGCATGTGCAGTCTCGATTGCAGGAATAATTCCTTCAGTCTTTGAGAGAAGTGCGAATGCGTGCATTGCTTGTTCATCGGTTATTGCGCGATATTCGGCGCGACCAATGTCATGAAGATATGCATGTTCTGGACCAACGCCTGGGTAATCAAGGCCCGCAGAAATTGAATGTGATTCGACAGTCTGCCCATTGGCATCTTGTAGAACATAAGAACGCGTTCCGTGGAGTACGCCAGGTGTGCCACCTGTAATTGTTGCTGCGTGGCGACCCGTTTCAACGCCATCGCCACCTGCTTCAAGTCCGATCAAACGAACCGATGGATCCGAGATAAAGCGATGGAAAATTCCGATCGCGTTCGATCCCCCACCAACGCAAGCAAGAACAGCATCAGGTAAACGTCCGGTGAGTGCGAGAACTTGTTCGCGCGTTTCTTCGCCGATGATCTTATGGAAATCGCGGACCATAGTTGGGAAGGGATGCGGCCCTGCGACCGTGCCTAATAAGTAATGTGTCGTTTCAACGTTTGTTACCCAGTCGCGCATTGCTTCATTGATCGCATCTTTAAGGGTGCGAGAACCTGCGGTAACCGGAACAACTTCTGCTCCAAGTAATTTCATGCGCGCAACGTTTAGCGCTTGACGCTTTGTATCTTCTTCGCCCATATAGACAACACATTCGAGGCCCATCAGCGCAGCGGCAGTTGCAGATGCAACTCCATGTTGTCCGGCGCCGGTTTCGGCGATGATGCGCTTCTTACCCATGCGCTTTGTTAGCAGCGCTTGCCCAAGAACGTTATTAATCTTGTGGCTGCCGGTGTGATTTAAATCTTCGCGCTTCAAAATTATTCGAGCGCCACCTGCATGTTCGGCAAAGCGCTTTGCTTCAGTGATGATGCTCGGACGTCCGGTGTATGTGCGATGAAGTTCGGCAAGTTCTGCAACGAATGCTGGATCTTGTTGCGATGTGCGATGTGCTTCTTCGAGTTCTTCTAGGGCGCCGATTAACGCTTCAGGTACAAAGCGACCGCCATAAGGACCAAAGTGTCCCAAGATTGCTGAGAGATCTTCCTTAGGCGTTGTCGACATGGCGTAAGCCTACCCTCGACCCAATAAGGTCCGCATCGCCAAATCTGGATCTCCTGATGTAACGAGTGCTTCTCCGACCAGGATCGCGCCAGCACCTGAGTTTTGCGCAAATTCAACGTCGCGGCGTGATGAGATTCCTGATTCAGCGACGCGGATTAAATTGCTGGGAATCCGCGGAATCAAATCAGCAAAGGCGGCCGGGTCTACTTCTAACGTTTTTAGATTTCTAGAATTTACACCGACAATCATTGGGTCAATTTCTAACGCTCTTTCAAGTTCATCTGCGGTATGAACTTCGATGAGAGCGGCCATCTTTAATTCGGTAGCGATATCAAAGAAATCTTTTAACTGACTCTTTGACAAGGCGGCAACAATTAAGAGAATTAAATCAGCGCCATGGGCGCGAGCTTCGAAGAATTGATATTCATCAACCATGAAATCTTTACGCAAGATTGGAATATTTACCCGAGATCTAACGGCATCAAGATCTGCCAGCGAACCTTTGAAGCGTCGCTCTTCGGTTAGAACGCTAATAACACTTGCGCCAGCTCTTTGGTACTGCTCTGCTAACGCCGCTGGATCTGCGATCGCCGAAAGTGCGCCCTTGCTCGGTGAAGATCGCTTAACTTCTGCGATAACTTTCATATCTAATCCAGTTAAAGCAGCGTGCGCATCAAGTGCGGGAGCCACTTCAGACATCTCTTCGTGTATCTGCGCTAGCGGCTTTCGACGTTTAGCTAAATCCTCACGAACGCCTTCGATTATCGAATCAAGGACGCTCATTACTTTTGATCCTCTGTGTGACTTGGATCGATCCCTTTATCGAGGGCGCTCCAAGAATTTAGCGGGGCAGCCTTACGAGATTGACGTTCATAGCGCTTTGAAATTCGAAACTTTTGAGAGATAAAAACCGTGCCTACAGCAACGACAACAATGGAAATAAGAATTTGAATTAAATCAGACATTGCTTGGTCGCATTCGGTTTGCAGCGCTTACTGCTCCTAATACCGCCGCGGCTTTATTGGCACATTCTTGATTTTCAGAATCAGGATCGGAATCAGCAACAACTCCCGCACCTGCTTGAACATATGCCATCTTGTTGTAGATAAGAGCGGTACGGATTGCAATACAAGTATCAATGTTGCCGGTGAAATCGATATATCCAATTGCTCCGCCATAAAGTCCACGTCGAGTTGGTTCGAGCTCTTCAATAATCTCCATCGCTCGTGGCTTAGGTGCTCCTGAAAGTGTGCCTGCGGGAAAAACTGCAAAGAGCGCATCTACTGGTGTAGATGTAGCAGCAAGTTCGCCAATAACTGTTGAAACAATATGCATTACATGCGAGTAACGCTCAATGTGCATAAAGTCGATAACTTCAACCGATCCTGGAGTTGAAATTCGACCCAGATCATTTCTTCCCAGATCTACCAACATTAGATGTTCGGCGCGCTCTTTTGGATCTGCAAGTAACTCTTCACCTAGGCGATGGTCTTCTTCTGCAGATGCCGAACGCTTACGAGTTCCGGCGATGGGGTGAACCATTACCTCTTTACCGGTCACCTTAACCAGCGCTTCCGGACTAGAACCAACTACTTCAATTCCATCTGTAAAGCGGAATAGATACATATAAGGACTTGGATTGTGCAGGCGAAGTGCGCGATAAACATCTAAGGAATCAGCGTTACATTCCATAGCAAAGCGCTGCGAAAGAACTATTTGAAAGGCTTCACCAGCAACGATTTCTTCTTTTGCCTGCAAGACTTTAGCTTTGAATTCCTCGCTCGTTACATTCTGGGTAAATTCTGGTGTTTCCCGTTCTGGAATCTGATCTATATATCCCGGAAGCGAACTCTGTAAATCAGCTTGCATGCGATCTAAGCGAGACTGCGCATCGTTATATGCCTCATCGATTCGCTCGTCGCTTCCATCCCAATTGATTGCATTAGCGATCAAGGTAATTGTGCCTTCGGCATGATCCATTACCGCCAAATCGCTAGTTAACATAAAAGCAATTTCAGGAAGTGGAATATCTTTTTTGCTGTGTGAGGGAAGTTTTTCAAGACGTCGTACAGCGTCATAACCCATGTATCCAACAAGTCCACCGGTTAGCGGTGGCAGTCCAGCAATCTTTGGCGATTTCAAATGCGATGCAGATAGGCGCAACGCTTCAAGTGGATCAATTCCGACAGGTGCTCCAGCAGGAGCGGTCCCAACCCAAATCGCTTTTCCATCTTTTTCGCTTAACGTGGCTTGCGAGTGCGCACCAATAAATGAATAACGCGACCACGCTCCCCCATGTTCGGCAGATTCCAATAGAAAGGTAGATGCTTCGTTCTTAGCGATTTTGCGATAAACACCTAGTGGCGTCTCACCATCGGCAAGTAACTTGCGATAGACCGGAATAACGTTGAAGCTCTTTGCGTATTCACGAAATTCGGATAGTTGCATTATTTTTCCACGCCCATTTCGATTGGGTTGTGGAAGCAAGTTTTTTCGCCAGTGTGACAGGCGGCTCCAACCTGATTGACCTTTAACAAGAGCGCATCGCCATCGCAATCAAGTGAGATAGAAACTACTTCCTGGGTGTGGCCAGATGTTGCACCTTTTACCCAAAGTTCGTTCCGGCTGCGGCTCCAATATGTCGCTTGATTCGTAGCCAAAGTTTGCGCCAGTGATTCCGAGTTCATGTACGCCAACATTAAAACTTCACCAGTTTTGGAATCTTGTGCGATCGCGGGAATTAGATCTACGCCTTCTTTTAGGCGCGCTGCGATATCTGCGGGAAGTTGCGCGCTCATGTTCGTATTCTGCCTTAAGCGGTTACGTTGTTGCGAATGGAATAACCCTGCGCGCTTAAGTAGCGCTTAACATCGCCAATACGGTGAACTCCGAAGTGGAAAACGCTCGCCGCGAGCAGCGCATCGGCTCCGGCATCAAGGGCGGCCGCAAAATCTTCAAGTGCACCAGCGCCACCGCTAGCAATCAGTGGAACTTTTGAAATAGCTCGGACTGCAGTGATCATCCCGATGTCATAACCGGCGCGTGTGCCATCAGCATCCATTGAGTTGAGCAGAATTTCACCAGCGCCTAGCGCGCAAGCCTTTTCCACCCATGCAAGAGCATCAAGACCTGCGCTTTGTCGACCTCCATGGGTCGTTACTTCAAAACCAGATTCGGTTCGAGCGCGGCGTGCATCTATGGATATAACTAAAACCTGTGAACCGAAACGATCAGCAATTTCAGCGATTAACTCTGGACGCGCAATCGCGGAGGTATTGATCGAAACTTTATCGGCGCCTGCGCGCAACAAACGGTCTACATCATCTACTGATCTAATTCCACCGCCGACGGTTAGTGGAATAAATACTTGTTCAGCAGTTTTGCGGACAACATCTAAAGTTGTTTCGCGGTTGGAACTACTTGCTGAGATATCCAGGAAAGTTAACTCATCGGCGCCTTCTAGGTTATAGAGCGAGGCCATTTCAACGGGATCGCCAGCATCGACTAAATCGGTGAAGTTAACGCCTTTAACGACGCGACCATCCGTGACATCAAGGCACGGAATTATGCGGATTGATAAGGACATTTACTTTGAACCTTTAGTTAGCGCCAACGCTGCTTGCAGAGTGAATGCTCCGGCATAGAGCGCTTTACCTACGATCGCACCTTCGACTCCGATTTCATGTAGTGAAGAAAGCGCTGCAATATCTGCAAGCGATGAGATCCCGCCGCTGGCAACAACTGGTTTCTTGGTTGCCGCGCATACCTCTTTAAGTAGTTCGAGGTTTGGACCCTGCAAAGTTCCATCTTTAGTTACATCGGTTACGACATAGCGACTACATCCATCACGCTCTAGACGATCGATAGTTTCAAATAAATCTCCGCCTTCTTTAGTCCAACCGCGTGCGGCTAAAACATGTCCGCGCACATCTAGACCAACTGCGATGCGATCACCGTACTCGGCGATAACTCGCGCAGTCCATTCTGGGTTTTCCAGCGCGGCTGTTCCAAGGTTTACGCGCGTGCAACCAGTGGCAAGTGCGCGCTTAAGGGATTCGTCATCACGAATCCCGCCTGAAAGTTCGACTTTTATATCAAGTCGACCGACAACTTCTGCCAATAAAGATGTATTTTCGCCGCGGCCAAATGCTGCATCAAGATCAACCAGGTGAAGCCATTCCGCGCCTGCAGATTGAAACTCGAGAGCTACTTCAAGTGGTGCGCCATAAACACTTTCCTGGGCAAGCTCACCTTGAACTAATCGAACAGCTTTGCCATCTTTAACATCTACCGCAGGCAGAAGCTCGAGGTAATTCGTATTTTTCATAACGTGCCCACCCAGTTCTTAATTAGGGCAAGTCCGGCGTCGCCCGATTTTTCAGGATGAAACTGCGTCGCTGCAATCGCACCATCTTCAACTGCTGCCAAGAATTTTTCGTTATGTGTACTCCATGCTTGTGTCATCCCTACCGACTTCTTTGCAGCGTATGAATGCACAAAGTAAAAGGATTGATCTTCAATTCCCTTAAAGAGAGTTGAGTTTGGCGAGACTTCCACGGTATTCCAGCCCATATGCGGCAAAATCGGCGCATCTAATTTTGTAATGCTCTCTTGCCAGATACCGACGCCTTGGTGCAACGCTCCGTCAGCATGTTCATCGCCATCTCTAAATAGAATCTGCATTCCGACACAAATGCCAAGTGTTGGACGTTTCTTTTCGACACGTTCGCGAACTATGGCATCTCCTCCAACCGCGACGAGTCCGCGCATACACGCAGCAAAAGCGCCGACGCCCGGAACAACTAAGCCTGCAGCGTTTAGTGCAACATCACGGTCGGATGTGACAACCACTTCGCTTCCGCTACGTTCGAATGCACGTTGAGCAGATCTTAAATTTCCTGATCCGTAATCGAGGATTGCGATCACTATTAAAGCGAACCTTTTGTTGAAGGAACTCCTGCGATTCCGCCATCGAGTGATACTGCATCGCGAAGTGCGCGAGCAACTGCCTTAAATTGTGCTTCGAATACGTGGTGGGCATTGCGACCTTCAAGAACGCGCACGTGTAGTGCAATTCGCGCTTCCGCAACGATTGACTCCCAGATGTGCTTTCCAAGGGTGGTGTCAAAGGTTCCGATAAGTTCGACGATCTCTGGTTGACGGTGAACCAAATATGGACGACCAGAAAGATCAACTGCTGCTTGTACCAATACTTCATCGAGTGGAACCATGGCATCGCCAAAGCGGCGAATGCCGACTTTGTCGCCAAGTGCTTCACGCAGCGCCTGTCCAAATGCAAGAGAGGTGTCTTCAACTGTGTGATGTGAATCGACATCGATATCGCCTGTGGTCTTAACGGTTAAATTAAATCCAGAGTGTTTACCGAGTTGAGAGAGCATGTGGTCAAAGAAAGGGACGCCAGTATCTACGGAGATCTCACCAACGCCATCGAGATTTAGCTCGACAAGTACGTGGGACTCTTTCGTTTTGCGTTCTACGCGGGCTGTTCTCATTTGCTCATCTCCATTAACTTGACTAGCTCTTTAAAATATCTTTTAAGGCGCCTATAAATTTCTGATTCTCGGCCTCATTGCCAATGGTCATACGCAAGTGACCTAATAATCCCACATCTCTAATCAGAACGCCGCGATCGAGTAGTTGGCGCCATAACTGAGCAGGCTCTAAGTTAAATCCGGAAAATAGGATGAAGTTGGCGCTGCTTGGGGCAACGGTAAGTCCCATAGATTCGAGTTGGGCAATCACTTTGGCGCGTGAATCAATCAGCGTTGCAACGGTGCCCAGCAACTCACCTTGATATTCAAGGGCAACTTCGGCAGCTGCCTGGGTGATTGCACTTAGGTGGTACGGCAATCTGACTAGGAACATGGCATCGACGACGTCGCGATTGGCCACCAAGTAACCGACGCGCGCGCCAGCGAAGGCAAAAGCTTTACTCATAGTGCGAATTACGACCACGTTTGGATACTTTTCAATTAAAGTTACTGCAGATATTTCGCTAGAAAATTCTGCGTACGCTTCATCGACAATAAGTAATCCACTAATCGACGCGGTTGCCTTTGCTAGTTCTTCGATATCAGAGATATGAAGAAGAGTGCCAGTTGGATTATTTGGAGTGGTAATAAAAGTTAACGATGGCTGGTTCTCTGAAATTTCAGAGATCGCCTTTGCAGTATCTAAGGTGAAATCTGCGCGACGTCCACCATCTCGCCAGGCAACGCCAATTACTTTAGCGATCAAAGGGTGCATGGAATATGAAGGTGTAAATCCCAGAGCACCATTTGAACCGAAGGCCATGAAGAGCGACTGAATAATTTCGTTGCTGCCATTTGCCGCCCAGATTTGATCGGCGGTTAAGGAAGTTCCAGAAAGAGTATTGATGAACTTTGAAAGCGAAGTGCGAAGAACGGTTGCATCGCGATCGGGATAGCGATTAAGCGTGGTTGCAACGCGGTGAACACGGTCGGCAATTGCTTGCGCTAGTTCAGGAGATGGGGCATATGGATTCTCGTTGGTATTTAAAGTTGCTTCGGCTGGCACTTGTGGAGCGCCATACGGGGAAAGTGAAGTTAAATCTTCGCGAAGTGGCAGCCAGAGCGGCCATTGTTTTGCGCTCATAAATCTTCCAGACGCGCGGTCATCGCTTCACCGTGAGCCGGTAAATCTTCAGAGTTTGCAAGAGTGATGACAGTCTGTGAAATATCTACAAACGCTTCTTTCGAATATTCGATGTAGTGAAGCCCGCGCAAGAAAGTTTGAACGGAAAGTCCACTGCTGTGACAGGCACAACCCCCGGTTGGAAGTACGTGGTTTGAACCGGCTGAGTAGTCTCCAAGTGAAACTGGTGAAAAGCGTCCGATAAATACTGCGCCAGCATTTCGAATCTCTAGCGCATCTTGAGCTGCGTTCTGGGTCTGAATCTCTAAGTGTTCTGCTGCATAGGCGTTAACAACTTCAAGCCCTTGTGAAATCGAATCCACCATAACGATTGCAGATTGAATGCCGGCAAGGGCCTCGCGAATTCTGGTTGCGTGTTTAGTTGCCGCAACTCGGAGCTCTAACTCTTTAACAACATCAGTGGCTAATTTTTCAGATGTCGTTACTAGAACAGCGGCTGCGATTACATCGTGCTCGGCTTGGCTAATTAGATCTGCCGCGACGTCACCCGCGCGTGCACTTTCATCGGCCAAAATTGCGATTTCAGTTGGGCCGGCTTCAGAGTCGATACCTATTACTCCGCGAAGTGCGCGCTTTGCAGCAGCGACGTAAATATTTCCAGGTCCGGTGACCAAATCACATTTCTCACAAAGTCCTTCGATGCCGTACGCAAAGAGCGCGATCGCTTGTGCGCCACCTACTGCGTAAACTTCAGTGACTCCAAGAAGTGCGCAAGCGGCCAAAATTGTTGGGTGCGGAAGTCCGCCAAACTCTTTCTGAGGTGGCGATGCAACGGCGATGCTAGAAACTTTGGCAATTTGTGCTGGGATAACATTCATCAAAACGCTACTTGGATAAACTGCGCGACCACCTGGAACATATAGGCCGACGCGATCAACTGGAATCCAGCGTTCAGTAACTACTCCCCCGTCAACAACCTTGGTAGTTGTAACGCCACGAGTTTGATCGTTATGAACTTTGCGAATTCTCTCCGCCGAAAGCTCTAGCGCCGCTCGAATCTTGGGATCTAACTCTGCCAACGCCTTATCTATAGCGCTTTGTGGAACACGAATTGCGGCGGGTCTTACGCCGTCGAATTCTTCGGCTAGTTGCAGAAGATCTGCCTCACTTCCCGATTTAACTTTCTGCAAAATCGGTTCGATCGCAACCATGGCAGCTGCAATATCTAAAGTCGCTCGCGGAATCGCTTTTTGGTAGCCCGCTTTAGTCAGAGCCTTACCGCGGAGATCAAGCGTGCGAATCATGGGGCAAGTCTAACGGTTGCAGGTAACTCGAGGCGGCGTGAATACGAGGAGCAGCAATAACGCTAAATCACATCCGAACTAAGCAGTCTGGCCCCAAGATAGATTTTAAATCTGCGCTCAGACTTGGCGATGCTGTGACAAGTGCATCAATCTTCATCGTTGTAAGTACGCCTTGATCATCGATCTGCATATGAACTTCGCGTTTTCCTGGATGGGAGCGCAGAATCTCTTTCATGCGGTCGACAACCGGAGGCGTGCATTGCGCGATTGGTAATGAAATTAATAGTGGTCCAACTGGACCGGTTGAGACATCAAGTGATTTCATTTCAAGAGCCGTGAAGCGAAGAACTTCATCGCGACGTTCGAAACGACCACGAACTGTGACAACGCGATCCTCAATCAAGGTCAGCGCATATTGATTGTAGGTATTTGAGAAGAAGAGAACTTCGATTGCACCTTCGAGATCTTCTAAGCTAACAATCGCCCAAGATGAACCCTGGCGTGAAACTTTACGTTGTACGCCGGTTATCAAACCACCCAGAGTGACCATGCCATCTGGTGTGCTCTCATCGCTTTGCAGCGCGCTGATGGACATATCGGTGTTAGAGCGCAAGATGTGTTCCACACCGAGAAGTGGATGATCTGAAACGTAAAGTCCGAGCATCTCGCGTTCAAAACTAAGCAGAGTCGATTTATCCCACTCGAAAGTTGGGATTTCTATTTCCAAGCCAGAAACTTGAGTCATCGATTCGCCACCGAATAAGTCGAATTGACCAATCGCTTCTGCACGCTTGGTCTCGATCACCGAATCGATAGCTTCAAGGTGGACCGACATTAGCGCCTTACGTGGATGGTTCAATGAATCAAATGCCCCACCCTTAATCAAAGACTCGATCGTTTTCTTATTGCAAACTTGCGCGTCTACCTTCGCTAAGAAATCACCGAATGAAGTGAATGCGCCTTTAGAGGTACGTGCAGATTTGATTGAGGCGACTACGCCCTCGCCAACGTTACGGATTGCGGCTAATCCAAAGCGAATATCTTTACCACGAGGTGTGTATTCGGCATTTGATTCGTTGACATCCGGCGGCAAAACTTTGATTCCCATGCGACGACATTCCGATAAGTAGAGCGCTGATTTATCTTTATCATCGCGAACACTGGTAAGAAGCGCTGCCATGTATTCGGTTGGGAAATTTGCCTTGAGGTATGCGGTCCAGAAAGAGACCACGCCGTAGCCCGCGCTGTGGGCGCGGTTAAATGCATAGTCAGAGAAGGGAATAAGAACATCCCAAAGACGTTTGATCGCAGCGGTTGAGAAACCATTTTCCTTCATGCCTGCTTCGAAGGGAACGTACTCCTTATCTAGAATCTCTTTATTCTTCTTACCCATCGCCTTACGCAAAAGATCTGCGCGACCTAGTGAGAAGCCAGCCACCTTTTGGGCGATCGCCATAACTTGTTCTTGATAAACAATAAGTCCGTAGGTATCACCCAGAATTTCTTGAAGAACATCTGATAGTTCTGGATGAATTGGTTCTACAGGTTTACGACCGTTTTTTCGATCGGCGTAGTTATTGTGTGCGTTCTCGCCCATTGGACCTGGGCGATAGAGCGCGATAACCGCAGAAATATCTGCAAATGAATCTGGTGCCATGCTGCGAAGTAGCGCGCGCATTGGCCCGCCATCGAGCTGGAATACACCGAGGGTGTCACCGCGCGAAAGAAGTTCGAAGGTTTTCTGATCAGCAAGTGGCAAATCTTCAAGTACAACATCAATACCTTGGTTCTCTTTAATATTTAAGAGCGCATCGTCTAGTACTGAGAGATTTCGAAGGCCCAAGAAGTCCATCTTTAACAGCCCAGTTGATTCGCAAGCGCCCATATCGAATTGAGTGATGATTGCGCCATCGGCTTCGCGGCGATGAATTGGAATCACATCAAGTAACGGTTCGCGCGAAAGGATTACACCCGCAGCGTGCACACCCCATTGGCGCTTTAGACCTTCCAGGCCGCGTGCTAGATCTACAACTTTCTTCGAATCTGGATCGGTGTTGTAAAGCTCGCGGAATTCGCCAGCCTCGCCGTGACGTGGGTCCTGAGAATCAAATACGCCTGAAAGCGAAATATCTTTACCCATTACTGATGGTGGAAGCGCTTTAGTTAACTTTTCACCGATTACATATGGATAACCCAGAACGCGGGTGGCATCTTTAATGGATTGCTTAGATTTAATAGTTCCGTAGGTGATGATCTGAGCAACGCGATCTTCACCATATTTTTCAGTTGCGTAACGAATCATTTCAGAACGGCGACGTTCGTCGAAGTCAAGATCGATATCAGGCATAGAGATACGTTCTGGGTTTAGGAAGCGCTCAAAGAGTAAGCCGTGTTCGATTGGATCTAGTCCGGTTATGCCAAGCACATAAGCAACTAAAGAACCTGCGGCAGATCCACGACCTGGACCAACTCGGATTCCAACTTTTTTAGCATGGGCAACCAAGTCGGCGACAACTAAGAAGTAACCAGGAAATCCCATCTTGATCATTACATCGAGTTCGTAATTTAAACGCGTGCGATGTTCATCAGTTGCGCGATCACCAAAACGTGTAATCAGACCGCGTTCGGATTCTTTACGGAGCCAAGAATCTTCAGTCTCTCCCTGTGGTACGGCGAAGGCTGGCATAAGATTTTCATCTTCACGCAGCTTTACATTGCAGCGTTCAGCGATAAGTAATGTGTTATCGCAAGCTTCAGGATAATCTTTGAAAAGTTCGCGCATCTGCGCAGGAGACTTTAGATAGAACTCATCGTTATCAAATTTAAAGCGTTTTGGATCGGCCAAGGTGGAACCGGATTGCACGCAGAGCAGCGCTTCATGCGCAGGCGCATCTTCATGGCGGGTGTAGTGAAGGTCGTTGGTGGCAAGCAGCGGAAGCTTAAGCTCGCGCCCCAATTTGATGAGATCTTCCTTGACCCGGGTTTCCACATCGATACCGTGGTCCATAAGTTCTAAGAAGAAGTTGTGGGCACCGAAAATATCTCGGTAATCACTTGCCGCACGCATCGCTTCTTTGTAATTTCCCATGCGCAATCGAGTTTGAATTTCTCCACCCGGGCATCCGGTGGTCGCAATCAAACCATCAGCATATTTTGAGAGTAGTTCGCGATCCATGCGCGGCTTGTAGTAATAACCTTCGAGGGATGCCAACGATGAAAGTTTAAATAAGTTTGCAAGACCATGGTTATTTTCAGCAAGGATTGTCATGTGGGTATATGCGCCACCACCTGAAACATCGTCGTCTCCCCCATCGGCCCATTGCACGCGCTTTTTTTCAAAACGCGATTCGGGGGCGACATAAGCTTCAATACCGATAATTGGCTTCACGCCTGCTTTAACCGCTTGCTTATAGAAATCAAAGGCGCCGAAAACGTTTCCGTGATCTGTCATTGCGATCGCCGGCATCTCTTGACGCGCTACTTCATTTACGAGATCGCCAATACGTGCAGCACCGTCGAGCATTGAGTATTCAGTGTGCACATGAAGGTGCACAAAAGAATCTTTACTCGCTTTTGGCTGGGTTGGGTTTTCGGTTGTCACAGTTGCACAAGATTAGTCGTTACGGCAGAACAGCCTCGGATAGCAACGCCAAGCAAGCCTGAAGGTCAGGTGCAT
>WLLM01000039.1 GCA_009700715.1 Actinomycetota bacterium | reverse complement strand
TCAGCTTCGAGCTTTCTGATCAATTTACTGAGTGCGGTAAGCGTGACTTCTCCGGAAATACGCGCTGCTACATTGCCATTTTTATCAATAAGCACCGTTGATGGAATTGCATTGGCTGGCAAGGTCTTCTTAAAACCAATTAGTAAAGAATCATCAATGAATGTCGGATACGGCATCGCTAGGCGACGCGCAAAAGCTTCGGCATTTACTGGGTTATCGCGAGTAAGAATCCCCATAAATTGAACTTCAGGGTATTGGCGAGAAAGTTCAATCAAAGTTGGAATCTCAGCGCGGCATGGCGAACACCAAGAAGCCCAAACATTTACAACCGCAACTTGGCCTGGATTAAAGATAAAAGTTTTGCCGGTCAAAGTTAGCCCAGATAAAGCGGGTGCCGCTTTTCGATCTTTGATATCAATTTTGGTAATTGCGCCACTGCCTTCGATGAAACTCTCTTCGGCAGTTGAACTTCCCCCACCGCAAGCGGTCAACGATGTAATTGCAACAAATGCAATTGCAAAGTGGGAAAGCAGTTTGCGCATTCTTTATTTTTTCTCAGGCAACAAATGTCCGGCAGGCTCTGAATAAGAAATTCCAGAAATTACGCCTTCATCATCAAAATGAACGCTGGTAACTGATGCCAGCGTGCAGATACGTTTACGTGGATCGTGTAGAAGTGAACGACCTTCGATTGCGCTACGCAGAATCCAAATCGGTAATTGATGTGAAACAACGATCGCATCTTTTCCGTTCGCAGCTTTATTGGCGGCAAAGATTGCGGCAAGCATGCGATTGATCTGCTCCTCGTAAGGTTCGCCCCAAGAGGGCTTCCATGGGTTATATAAATGGCGCCAAGCAGATGGGTGTTTAAGAATTCCGCTACCTGGTTCGAAGCTTTTGCCTTCAAAGATATTTGCGGCTTCAATCAAACGTTCATCTGTAGTGATTTCAATTCCGTGAGCTGCAGCAATAGGTGCTGCGGTCTCTTGCGCGCGCTGAAGCGGTGAAACATGCAACGCTCCGAGATTAATTGACTTTGACCATTCACCTAAGGTTTTCGCCATTTCTTGGCCACGCGCTGAAAGTCTCCAACCAGGTTGACGTCCATAGAGAATTTTCTGAGGATTTTCTACTTCACCATGTCGCGCTACGTGAACCGTTGTACTCATGGCGCTAAGCATAAAGCGTCAGGCGGTGTTGCACTTAACCGAGCAATATTGCGCATAATCGCTAGGGTATGGACATGTCCAGCCCGATCCGACGCGCAGCATTCTTCGACGTCGATAACACCTTGGTTCGCGGCTCAACAATCTACTTCCTTGGCCGTGGCATGTACCAAAGAGGGTTCTTCACTAAATCTGATATCTCTCGATTCGTATTAGCTAATCTGAGATTTAGATTAACGGGCACTGAGAAGCAAGATGAGATAAATCGCTTTCAACAATCTGCACAAGACTTTATCGGCGGCCATAATGTTTCTGAGATCAGAGCTGTTGCCCAAGAAATTTACGATGAATATGTATCGCCTTCACTTTGGGAAGGAACTATCGACATTGCCCAAGCGCATTTAAACGATGGCGTTGAAGTTTGGTTAGTAACTGCTGCCCCTGAAGATATGGCAACTTTAATCGCTGAACGCTTGGGATTTACTGGTGCGCTTGGAAGTAAAGCAGCAATCGTTGATGGCCATTACACAGGTGCAATGAATGGCCCGCTCTTGCACGGTAAAGAGAAGGCGACAGCGATCCGCGAAATCGCAAAGGAACGTGGTTTTATTCTGGAAGATTGCTTTGGATATTCTGATAGCCATAACGATCTGCCACTTTTACAAACTGTTGGACATCCATCTGCAATTAACCCAGATGCAAAACTTCGCATCCGCGCCCTTAAAGAGAATTGGCCGATCCACGATTTTCGCAGGATGCGCTTTGTAAATAGATTGCTCGGTCCGCTGGTTTCTCGCGCTGCCTGGCTTGGTACTCGCTTAACCCCGCGTAGAAAATCTAAGTAACTCTTCAGTTCGCGCCAAGACCTCACTTGCCAGTAATGTAGGCAAGTTATGGAAACGCGCTCCTTTGCAGATTACTTACGTACCTTGGATGACGCTGCCCTAATTTCACTCTTTTCACATCGTCCGGATCTAGTAACTCCAGTTCCGCCAGATATTGCTTCATTGGCCGTTCGTGCATCTTCTGCTCCTAGTTTGGCGCGTGCAATCGATGCTTTAAACGCTTGGCAATATCAAGTGCTCGAAGCCTGCGCTATCGCTCCTGAACCATTTACCGAAAAGGCAATTGCCGCGCTCACCGATAAGGCGGCGCTCTTTATTGTTCCGGGACTTCTTGAACGTGGATTAATTTTCCAAGGTAAAGATGGTTACTACCTTCCAACAACAGTTCGCGAAGTGCTTGGAAACGAGATTCAAGGCCTTGGACCACAAACAGTTGTTAAATTAAATTTGAAAAAACTCGATGAAGCGCCACCTGCTGCCAAGAAAGCTCTGGAAGCGATGGTCTGGGGTCCTCCTCGCGGCACTGTTGCGGATGTAAAGAAACCTGGCGCTGGCGTCGCTTGGTTGCTTGAAAACAATTTTGTAGTCGCTGCAAACACTAAAACGGTTTTACTTGTTCGCGAAGTCGCTCTGGCGCTGCGCGGTGGAAAGTTGCACAAAGATTTACAGATTCAGGCGCCAGAAATAAAGAGCGAAAAGCGAGATTTAAAGAGCGTACAACTCGCCGCGATCGCAAATATCACAACATTTTTACGATGGACTGAAGAAGTACTAAATTTCTGGGCGCAAGAGCCAGCAGAAGCGCTGAGATCTGGCGGCCTTGGTGTCCGAGATTTGAAAGTACTTGCCAACCATCTCGGTGTCGATACAACATGTGCGGCATTTATCGCGGAGGTTACTTACCTCGCAGGGCTCGTAACAATTGATGCTGACGATCGCATCTTGCCTACTACTCAATTTGATATCTGGTTGATGCAAACTCCATCAGCAAAATGGCAATCACTTGTTTCGCCATGGCTTATTACTTCACGTTTAAGTGGACTAGTTGGAAAAGATGAAAGTAAGAACGTTGCACCACTTGGCCCCGAATTAGATCGTGTTTCAGCGGCTTCAATTCGCAAGCTCACCCTTCGATTGCTCAACGAAAGCACATCAGGCGCACCTGAATTTAAATCTCTTGCCGCATTGGCACAGTGGCATATGCCGGCTAAGCGCAGCAACGGAATTCCTACCGATTATCTACAGTGGACGCTCCGTGAAGCCGAGTGGTTGGGAATTACCGGCCAAGGCGTTATCTCTAAGTACGGCATCGAATTCTTAAGCGGCGGCGATCTCGAAAGCATTAACGAAGATCTTCCGAAACCAGTTGATCACATACTCATTCAGAGCGATCACACTGCAATTGCACCTGGTCCACTAGAACATGAAATTGCTCAAGAGCTTGCAATCTTGGCTGAGATAGAAAGCCGCGGTGGAGCAACGGTTTATCGTTTTAGCGAAGCAACGATTCGTCGTGGTTTAGATCACGGTAGAACCGGAGATGAAATCAAAGCATTCTTAAAGAAGACTTCTAAGACACCGATGCCGCAACCGCTGGAATATTTAATTGCAGATGTTGCAAAGAAGCACGGAAAACTTCGCGTTGGAAATACTTCGGCATTTATTCGTTGTGAAGATGCCGCGCTGATTGCCCAGATCATGAGCGATAAGCGTTTAGATATTTTGTCACTTCGCCAAATTGCACCAGAAGTTTTAATCTGCCAGCACGATGCAGGCGATGCTATGAATATCTTGCGCAGCTTTGGTTATCTTCCAGCAGGTGAAGATTCGCAAGGCGCTTTATTAAGCGGTCCACGTATTCAACGTGCTAAAACTAAAGCGCGTCCGCCGCGCATCATCGGTGAATTCGATCGCCCAGATGAGATTCAACTCGACGGCGCGCTACGTGCACTTCGCACTGGCGAAAAATCTAGCCATCGTCAGAGCACGATGCGAAATATCGCTGCCAATGCACTCGGTTCTCTCCCCCGAACAACCGCCAATGAAACTCTAGACATTCTTACAAATTATCTGCAGAACCAACCTGCCACATCGCTTTCGATCGGATATGCCGATAACAATGGTCTGGTTTCACACCGCATTATCGATCCGCTCAAACTTTCCGCTGGATCACTGTTGGCGCGTGACCACGCGACAGGTGAAGTCCAGAGCTTCCGAATCGCGCGTATTACAGGGGTGGCAGCGATATGACGAGCGCCAAGAGCGACCAATACGGCAGACTTGACCCTATGTTGGCGGCGATAGAAGCGTTGGTTCGTTGCGAATCACCAAGTGAAGATATTGAAGCCTGTCGCAGCGTTGTTCGTTTAGCTAGCGATATTGCAACTCGCGTTCTCGGAACTCCTGCGCAAATTAAAGAGATTGAAGGTCGCCCGGTTTTCTGGTGGGGATCAACAACTCCTGAAGTTTTAATCTTGGCGCATCTTGATACCGTTTGGCCACACGGTTCTTACTCACCTTTATGGGAAGTAAATGGCGATGTAGTTCGCGGACCTGGTGTCTTTGATATGAAGGCCGGTTTTGTTCAAGCGCTTTATGCACTTAAAGATTTGCCAGAAGCAGTTTCTCGAGTCGCACTTGTTGCAACTACCGATGAAGAAATCGGAAGTTTTGCATCTCGTAAATTAATTATGGATCTATCTGCGCAATCAAAGGCTGTATTAGTTCTCGAAGCTTCCCTTGATGGCAAAGTTAAGACTGGCCGTAAAGGCACTGCGATGTACAAGATAAGTGCACATGGTTTGGCATCACATGCGGGTCTAGAACCTGAAAAGGGCGTAAACGCAACTGTTGAAATTGCACATTTAATTCTTAAGTTATCTGCCCTCGAAGATGCGGCGCAGGGAACAACTGTTGTTCCAACTCTGCTTCGCTCTGGCAACAGCGCAAATACCGTTCCCGATTTAGCTGTTCTTGAAATTGATGCGCGTTCATTCTCACAAGCAGAGCTGGAAAGAGTTGATAAAGAGATCAAGGCGCTACCAGCGACCATTAACGGCGCCCGTATCGAAGTAACGGGTGGCTTAAATCGTCCGCCACTTCAGCCTTCATCAACTAAATCACTTTACGAACGCATTGAACGCGTTGCCAAAGAGATAGGCATGGCTCCACTTGGTTGCGCCGAAGTTGGCGGAGCAAGCGATGGAAACTTTGCCGCTGCAGCTGGTGCACAAGTACTTGATGGATTAGGTGCAGTGGGTGGCGGAGCCCATGCGCCAAATGAATGGTTAAGTCTGAAATCGATCGAAGAACGAAGTGCGCTTCTGCATGCTCTAATTAAGGATCTGTTGAAATGAGCGAAGGCCCACTAATTGTTCAGAGCGATAAGACGCTCCTATTAGATATTGACCACCCAATGTCGACCGAATGTCGCCGCGCGATTGCGCCTTTTGCCGAACTCGAGCGCTCACCTGAACACATCCACACTTATCGTTTAACAAATCTTGGTTTATGGAACGCCCGAGCGGCCGGTCATGATGCCGAGTTAGTTATCGACACCCTAATTAAATATTCACGTTACGCAGTTCCACATTCACTACTTGTCGATGTTGCAGAGACCATGTCGCGCTATGGCCGCCTACGTCTTGAGGCAGATCCAGTACATGGCTTAATTCTTGTAACAACTGATGTCGGAGTATTAGAAGAGGTAATCCGCGCTAAGAAAATTGCTCCCTTGCTTGGTGTTCGAATTGATCCCGAAACAATTGCAGTTCATCCCAGCCAACGTGGTGCGATTAAGCAATCACTATTGCGTTTAGGTTGGCCCGCAGAAGATTTCGCTGGTTACGTTGATGGCCAAGCCCATGAAATCGATTTAAAGCAGAACGACTGGAAGATCCGCCCGTATCAAGAGTTAGCCGCCGAAGGTTTCTGGCACGGCGGTTCTGGTGTTGTTGTACTTCCTTGTGGCGCTGGAAAAACAATTGTTGGCGCAGCTGCCATGGCTCATGCCAAAGCAACTACTTTAATTCTTGTAACAAATACAGTTGCAGCGCGTCAGTGGCGCGAAGAGTTATTGCGTCGCACAACCCTTAATGAAGATGAGATCGGCGAGTACTCCGGTGCGAAGAAAGAGATTCGTCCAGTAACAATCGCGACTTACCAAGTGATGACAAAGAAGAAGAATGGCGTTTACGCTCACCTTGATTTATTTGATACCCACGACTGGGGTTTAATAATTTACGACGAAGTTCACTTACTTCCTGCACCGATCTTCCGCTTCACCGCTGATATTCAATCGCGTCGCCGCTTGGGACTTACTGCAACGCTGGTTCGCGAAGATGGCATGGAAGGCGAAGTATTTTCGCTAATCGGGCCAAAGCGTTTTGATGTTCCCTGGAAAGAGATTGAAGCGCAGGGGTATATCGCTCCTGCTGAATGTATTGAGGTCCGCGTAAACCTCACTGAAGCAGAACGCCTTTCTTATGCAACTGCCGAACCTGAAGAACGCTATCGCTACTGCGCTACTACCCGCACTAAGCGCGATGTCGTTGAAGAGTTAGTTGGTCTGCATGCTGGCGAGCAAGTCCTGGTTATCGGCCAATACATCGATCAGTTAGATGATTTATCGGAAACTCTCGGGGTACCTGTAATTAAAGGTGAGACTCCAATTAAAGAGCGCGAAAAGCTCTTTGCCGCATTCCGCACTGGTGAAATTACTTGTTTAGTTGTTTCCAAGG
>WLLM01000038.1 GCA_009700715.1 Actinomycetota bacterium | reverse complement strand
TAGTTTCAATCGGTGGCCGTATGCATTCGATTGAAGATTGCAAGGCGATTATTGATGCCTTTATCGCAACTCCTTTTAGCAATGACGAGAGACATATTCGCCGCATTAAAAAGATTGCTAAATTTGAAGAAACAGGCGAGCTTTAAACTTTACTTCTTGTAATACATAAAGTCGTTAACTGCGTGATCTTTGGTAATTCCTTGTCCTTCAAAGCGGGTTAATGGACGAGAATCAGGGCGATCGATTACTCCCCCGGTAAATATGCCAGCCTCTTCAAATTGTTCCTTAATCCATTCTGCATAAGGAACCCAGTCGGTTGCGATATGAATATAACCACCAGGCTTTAACTTCGTTGCAACTTCGGCGATAAACCTTTGATTAACGATGCGACGCTTGAAGTGGCGCTTCTTCGGCCATGGATCTGGAAAGTAGAGATGAACGCCATCGAGTGCGCCGTCGGCGATCATGTAATGAAAGACTTCGAAAACATCGCGCTCGATTAGCTTGACATTGGTCAGAGCGAATTCTTCAATCCGGGCCATTAACTTTCCAACGCCAGGCATATGAACTTCAACACCTAAATAATTTGTAGTGGGGTTATCTTTGGCAATCTGCCATGTGGCTTCCCCCATGCCGTAACCGATTTCCATCACAACTGGCTGAGGTTTTACGAAAGCGGTTGTTAAGTCCAAGCGCGATTCTTGAAACTCAATACCGAATTTAGCCCACAAGGTATCGCGCGCTAATTGCTGGGCAGGGGTGATGCGAACGCCCCGTAGGCGATAACTGCGATTGGTAACTGGTTCCACACCATAACTCTTTCACGATTAGACTAACGAGAGCAAAACGAGTCGCAGACTCAATCAATTAAGCAACAAAGGAGTTGTCGTGTCAGGCACAAATATCACGCAGATAGAAGCAGCCGAGCGTTCCGAGTTAATCAAGGTCTCTAGCTACAAGATAGATCTTGATGTGACAACTGGCGCCGAGACATTCCTAGTTAAGACGGTTATTAACTTTGCCGGCCTTAAGCCAGGCGCAACAACTTTTATCGACTGCGTTGGCAAGCGTGTAATTAGCGCAAAGCTAAATGGCGTCGACTTCGATCCAAAATTTGATGGCGAATCAGTTTTCTTGCCTGCGATTGCCGCAGAAAATGTTCTTGAAATTGAACATGAAGGCGTTTACTCGCACTCTGGTGAAGGTCTTCACCGCTTCGTAGATCCTGCCGATGACGAAATTTATCTCTACACCCAGTTTGAAACGGGCGATGCGCGCCGTATGTATGCCTGCTTTGATCAGCCAGATCAGAAGGCAACTTTTAGCATCAGCACAATTACACCTAAGCATTGGGAAGTAATCTCTAACTACGGAATCGAATCAACGAAAGATGTAGATGGCGATCGTAAGCACATCCAATTTGCTACCTCTCAAGTGATTTCAACTTACGTGACTGCAATAGTCGCCGGTCCATATATGTCAGTTCATGACGAATACAAAGGCGAGAAGACAATTCCACTTGGAATCTATGCTCGTAAATCTTTCTTCAAGCACGTCGATGCAGAAAATATCTTTGAAGTTACCAAGCAGGGTTTTGCTTATTTCGAGAAGACCTTCGGCCTCGCCTATCCATTCGGTAAGTACGACCAGATCGCCGTTGCTGAATACAACTGGGGCGCAATGGAGAACGTCGGCTGTGTCACTTTCCACGAAGATGTTTTGATCTTCCGCAGCAAGGTCACTGAGCGCAGCTACATCAGCCGTGCGACAACAATTCACCACGAAATGGCCCATATGTGGTTCGGCGATCTTGTCACCATGAAGTGGTGGCAAGACTTGTGGCTAAATGAATCTTTTGCTGAATGGGCTTCATATATGTCAGTTAGCGAATCAACCAAGTACAAGCATGCTTGGACCGAATTTAACTCGGTCCGCAAGAACTGGGCATACCGCGCAGATCAACTAACTTCTACTCATCCAATCGCTGTCGAAATGGCAGATCTCGATGATGTGCGCACAAACTTCGACGGTATTTCATATGCCAAAGGCGCATCAGTTCTGCAACAACTCGTGGCTCATGTTGGTCGCGATAACTTCATCGCTGGACTTCGCAAGTACTTTGCCAAGCACGCTTATAAGAACACCGAGCTAAGTGATCTAATTACCGAACTTGAAGCGACTAGCGGAAAAGATCTAACTGCATGGGTCGGAACTTGGCTTCGCACTGCAGGTGTAAACACTCTCCGCCCAGTAGTTGAAATCGATGGCGATAATTATGCGTCTGTTTCAGTCAAGCAAGAAGTTCCACCAATGCCTGTTGGTTCAAAAGAGCTTCGCCCACACCATCTATTTATAGGTCTCTTTGATCTCCACGATGGCACGTTGGTACGTCGCGAAAGTATTGAAGTTGATATTGATGGCGAATTGACTGAGATTAAGGCCTTTGCCGGCAAGAAAGTTGCCGATTTACTTCTTATCAACGATCACGATCAGAGCTATGCCAAGTTGCGTTTCGACGAACGCTCTGTTGAAACAATGAAGAGTTATGAAGGCAAGCTCGATGATTCACTCGCTCGTGGACTTATCTGGGCATCACTCTGGGATTCAACTCGCGACGGAGAATTGTCTGCCAGCAATTACATAAAGATTGCTCTCAATACCCTGAAGGGCGAGACAGATATTTCGATGATCACTGCAACTTTCATGCAGATCGATACTGCAATCTGGGCTTACTTGGCACCTGAAAATCGCGATGCTATGCGACTTGCAGTTGCTAACGCTGCAGAGGCATTTCTCGATGCAGCTAAACCAGGAAGTGATCACCAACTTCAATATGCGCGAGCCTTTACTAATAACGCCGTCACAAGCGCTCATTTCGATCGTCTTAAAGCGATGCTCGATGGTGCAGTTGATGGACTAACTCTTGATGCCGATCTACGTTGGTACATATTCCTATGTGGAGTTAAGCGCGGAATCTACGGCCCAGCTGAAATTGCTGCTGAAGGAGATCGCGACAAGACAGCACATGGAAAGCAATATGTTGCTTTCGCACACGCAGCGATTCCGACTCGCGAAGCAAAGGCTGCTGCTTTCAAATCGGTAACAACTGACGATTTAAGTAACTCTATTCACTCTTACAAGTGTCGCGGCTTCAACGAAAGTATCCACGGCGAACTTCTTGAAGGATTTGTTGACGAGTACTTCGATACGATCTTGAAAGTTTGGGCAACCAAAGGTTATGAGATTGCCGAGACCACTGCGACGCTGACTTTCCCAACTTGGGCGATTAGCGAATCAACTGTCAAAAAGGCACAACAATGGCTTGATATCACTGGCAAAGATGCTTCACATGCACTTCGTCGTTCGGTGACTGAAGGTCGCGATGCAATGACACGTGCGCTTAAAGCGCGCGCCGTTGACGCTACTCGATAGAGGTTATTGAGGAAGCTGCGTTCTTTGATTTCTTACGATCGCCACTGCTTGCATAAGAAATAACCGAAATCACTGCAAAGAGTGCAATCGGTAGTGCAACAAAGTAAGCAAAAGTCTGGAGTGCGCTTAAGCCTTCACCTGCGATGGTGCCATCTTCTTGGTTATCTAGCGCCAAGAAATTAATTGCGGATGCGATATGAATCATCATGGTCGTAAGTCTAAGCGAATCAAGCAGTGGCTGCTGCCACGCCAAATGGCGCAAGGTATGGCAGCCAACGCGTATCCGTGCGACCGGTACCGAGAATTCTCCAAGCAGCTCCAACTGGTTCGCGTGGAAGTGAGCGAAGTCTCCATCCCAATTCTTTCAACGGCTTATCCGCCTTTAGGTGATTGCACTTATGGCAGGCAGAGACCACGTTCTCCCAATTGTGTCCGCCGCCCCGAGAACGTGGAATGACGTGATCAATTGAGGTTGCTGGAGCGCTGCAATAAACACAACGGCCACCATCGCGGGCAAAAATTGCACGCCGTGAAAGTGGAACGGCATGACGATAAGGAATCTTTACAAATTTATTTAAGCGAATTACTGATGGGAGTTCGATTTCACCTTGCGAGAAGTGCAAGATATTTCCAGAAGCTTCAACCATAGTTGCGCGTGAGTTAAGGACTAGAAGCAGCGCACGGCGTTCAGTTACGACACCTAGTGGTTCATAGGTGGCGTTTAGAACCAACGAACGAGACATAGCTACCTCAGGTTTTTAGAGGCGCGTGGCTCGCGCCGATTGGTTTATCTTGCACCAATTTTGCGCGGATCGGGGTATTTGTAGGTCAATTTTAGGTAAAGAATTAGTTAGAGTTTGCGACATGAGCGAGCAGACCCGCAATATCTTGGAATGGCTAAGCGGCGCCCCGCTACGCGTCTTTAGCGTCTTGGTGGCAGCTTGGATCAGTCACAGCATCGGCCGCCGCGCGATTGACCGCGCTGTCCATAAGTTATCTACTACCGATCTAAAACCCGGTCCTGGTTTTGCAAAGCGCCAAGCAGAACGCGCACGTACTACTGGTTCAGTTCTCTCTTCTATTCTCAAAGCAGTCATCTGGATTATCGCAATCGGCATGATTCTTGGAGAATTCGGTTTTAATTTAGGTCCAGTTATCGCATCTGCCGGTGTGATCGGTGTTGCAATTGGTCTCGGTGCGCAGACTTTAGTGCGCGACATACTTTCTGGAATCTTCATGTTGATCGAAGATCAATATGGTGTTGGAGATGAAATCAAGACTCTAGATATCGAAGGTGTTGTTGAAAAAGTTGGCTTACGTATTACAACCATTCGCGATAAAAAAGGTGTGCTTTGGTATGTGCGTAACGGTGAGATTTTAGTTATTGGAAATGCGTCTCAGACGCGTTAACCATTCCGTGCGCCGCCATCTCTAAATATTCACGCAGTTGATTTCGATGAATTTCTGTCATCTCCATCCCTTCTAGCGCACCTAAAGCACAGTTAAGCCAAGCATCTCGCGCAGCTAAATCAATATGAAACCCGGCGTGACGCATGCGAAGTCGTGGGTGTCCGCGTTCTTCAGAGTATGTAGTTGGTCCGCCCCAATATTGTTCGAGGAACATCTTTAAGCGAAGCGCGGCACCATGCATATCTTCTTCTGGATACATCGGGCGAAGAATTGAATTCGTCGCTACTCGCGCATAGAACTGTGAAACAAAGTCGTTGAAGAACGCTGCTCCCCCAACTTCTTCATAAAAGGTTGTCATGTTCTTAAAGTCTTATCGTCTACGCCTTTGGCGATCTGTAACACAAAGTAGGCAGTGATGATGCACATCGCACCACTGATGTAGAAGGCAATGGCGTAATCTCCGAGCTTTACACGCAGTACAGCGGCGCCAAAAGCCGCTATCGCGCCACCAATTTGGTGCCCCGCAAAGACCCAACCGTAAACAACGCTGGCACGTGATGGTCCGAGTACTGCGCGACAGAGCATGATCGTAGGTGGAACTGTTGCCACCCAATCCAGTCCGTAGAAAATAACAAAGACCAAAGTAGAAGGATGGATACTGCTAAAGAGAATAGATGGGAGTAAGAAGAGCGAGAGTCCGCGAAGTCCGTAATAGAAGAAAAGAAGTTTGCGTGGATCGTAACGATCGGTAAGCCAGCCGCTAAAGATTGTTCCGATTACATCAAAGACGCCAACTAGTGCAAGCAACGAAGCTGCCAGTGTGTCCATCATCCCGTGATCGTGTGCTGCGGGAATGAAATGTGTTCCAATCAAACCACTAGTTGATAAACCGCAGACAAAGAATGAACCGAAGAGAAACCAAAAATCTTTCCGCTTTGATCCTTGCTTTAAAGTATCTATCGCAAGCGCACCGGCGCTGAGTTCGCTCTTTGCAGGTGGTTGCCAATCAACACTTGCTCCATATGGAAGTAAGCCTAGATCTGCTGGTTTTTCACGTAAGAAGAAATAGATAAATGGAACAACTGCTAAAGCAAACGATGAAACGGTAATTGAAACGCTCTTCCAGCCGTATGTGTGCGCTAAATGAGAAAGCCCCGGTAAGAAAATCAACTGACCGGTTGCAGAAGCAGCGGTGAGAACGCCGGTTACTAATCCACGTTTAGCAACGAACCAGCGGTTGGCAACCGTTGCTGCAAACACCAACGCCATTGAACCTGTTCCGGTTCCAACGATCACGCCCCATGTCGCAATTAACTGCCAGGGCGCATGAATAAAGATCGTGAGAAATGCTCCAATTGAAACAGTTGTTAGCGCAGACATTACGACTCTACGCATTCCAAACTTCTCCATAAGCGCAGCGGCAAACGGGGAAACCAGTCCGAAGAGAAGAACGTTTATCGCAATTGCAAGTGAAATATCAGAACGTGACCAACCGAAAGCATCTTCGAGAGGAACGATTAGAACCGATGGCGCTGATCTAAAGCCAGCCGTGGCCATAAGCGTTGCAAAGGTGACTGCAACTGCAAACCAACCTGGGTGAATCCGTCGCGAAGACTTCGACATTAATTGCTCTCTAAGTACCGAGTAAGGAAATCTCGTTCCATATCCGTCAAGGGACGAGATTTCTTAGTCTCCATGGAAAGCGTTACCTGAACAGTACGAACGTGAGCAAAAACTATGCCCTTATCTGAGATCACAAAGTGCATTGTGAAAGAACTATTACCGATTTTTTCGACCGTAATTTCTACATCAACAAAGCGTCCGCCTTCGTAGATTGGTTCAACGAAATCGACTTCAGCGCGCGCAACAACCCTCTCGATTAAAGAAGACTGCTGCATGGCACCCGAGAATTCTTCCGTTGCCCATAAGAAGCGCGCTTCCTGTGCAAAGGTTAAATACTTGGCATTGTTGACATG
>WLLM01000037.1 GCA_009700715.1 Actinomycetota bacterium | reverse complement strand
CATCTGGGTTTAGTGGGCTAAGTGTTTGCAACATTCCGGCGATCGCGGTGTTACCGCTAAGGCCCGCGTTGTAAACAGTGCGATCTTCATCGCCGAGTTGCTTTGCATAATCAGTTGTTGAGTTATCGAAGCTGATGCCACCCATCTTGGTCTGCATATCGCGAGCGCCAAGAAGTGCGTAACCAAGAACTCCTGCAATGTTTTCGAGAGTTCCGAGTGCAGGTGCATAAGCAAGAGGCCATGCAGTTGCCGCAGCGCCTGCTGGACCAGTTACACCATCAAATGATGAGCTAGTTGAGCTGATGCCTGAAAGGCGACCGATCATCAAAAGCGCACTACGTGATGGAATTCCAGCAGCCTGCAGCGCCTTGCCTGATGCACTTGAAGTCGTTGGCCATGCACCTGTTGCAACTCCAGCTTGGAGTGATTGCAAGATAAGTAGGTACTTACCTAGATCTTGAATCATCTGCATATCGCCGGCAACGCCTGCTGCATATCCAGTTAGCTTGATTGATGGATCGAACCAAGTTTTCATGAGCCAGAGCATGTCTACGAGGTACTTGCTCTGTGCATTCCATGAATCAACTGGGTTCATAACGCCTGCTGCAGATAGCAATTCAGGATGCTGCTCAGCTAGCGCCTGTGTAATTCCGCCACCCATTGAATAACCCCATGCAACAACCTTCTTAGTTGTTGGGAACTTAGCCTTAAAGATTCCAATTAGTTCTACGTTGGTCTTTACTGCTTCGTCTAGGTTCCATGCTTGTGTGCTAAATCCTGAACCAATTACAGCAACGCCTTTATCGGTTAAGTATTTAATCAACGTAGCATCGCCAGCTGGTGCGATTGCTGGGCGTGGATCAATTGGATTTCCCAATGGGAAGATTGGCAATAGGCCTGCAGGGATATTGGTATTTGTACCAAATCCATGTGACCAGATTGTCATGGTGCCATCGAAATTCGCAGGAACGCGCATTTCGTAGAGAGCACCATCAGAAGTCTTGCCGGTACATGTCTGAACTGGAGTTGCTCCGTTACAGACAGGATCAGTTGCAGCAGCGTTAGCTGGAGCAGCGACTACTAGCGTTGCAAGCAACGCAGTTGTTGAAACTAGCGCAAATGCGCGTGATTTAAACGATGTAGTTCTCATTAGTTAGGCAATCCCTTCGCTGGCATTGCTGCACGCTTGTAGGTGGTTTTCACAACATCGCCTGTACCTGAATCTGTGGTGTAAGGGGTGTATGTGAATGTGTCGTTAGGAACCAAGTCACCGGTCTTGTTGAAAGTACCGAACCAGTAACCGTTGTATCCGACGTTGCTTGTCTTTGAATAGTTAAGTGGAACCAAACCTGCGCTTGGGAAACTTGCACCATTATCAAAAGCGGCAAGGAGTGATTTACGTGTTGGGTTCTTACCAGCTGCCTTAAGGGCCTGAACTGCAATGAATGCAGTGTTCATACCGATAAGCGCCCAGCTATTGAACTTCGCACCAGCGTTGTACTTGGTGTTAATTTCTTTGAACTGAGTAACGTACTCATCCTTTGGATCTACAACTGATGGCAAGAATGACATCGATGTTGCACCAATGATGTAAGGAACTGTTGCTGGGTTGATTGAGCCGATATCAGCACCGACTGAACCGAGAATCCACTTAGGTGCGTACTGCGCCTTAGCTGCAGCAAGAATTGTGTAGAGAGTTGCGCTTGCAACGCCGAACACGATCTGGACTTCACAGCCGCCAGCCTTGAACTTAGAGATCCATGAATCAGGAACTCCAGCTACACCTTGTGAAAGTGATGGGTAAGCAACCTTGACTGCGAAGTCGAGGTTTCCGTGTGACTTATCGAAACCGACAAGTGCGTCATCACCGAAGTCATCATCCTGGTAAAGGAGACAAACTTTCTTGCCTGGGTAAGTTTCTTTTACGAACTTGCCCATCAACTTTGCTTCCATGATGTATGAAGGCAAGATTGTTGATGAAGTTGGGAACGCTTTGCGATCTGTAAATCCGCTGAAGCCAGTGTTAACGAAGAGGCTTGGGATTCCGCGACGGCCAAGGTTTACTGCAGATGCAACAGCTTTGTTATTTGCTGTTCCAAGTGCACCGATTACCGCCATGACCTTATCTTTGGCGATTAAATCTTGTGTGTTTTGGATTGCTTGCTTTGGAAGATAGCCATCATTTTTTACAACGAGGCTGATCTTGCGACCATTTACTCCACCATTTGCGTTGACATAATCAAAATATGCCTTCATCGCTGCTGGGAGTTGGTTGTAGCCGAAACTGGCTGAACCTGTCATTGGCAATGTGATGCCGAGTTTGATTCCGGTTGAAGTTACGCCAACTTCTGAACGCGGCGACAAAGCTTGTGCCGGCATTACAGAGAGTGAGAGCGCAGTTGCAGCCATCACCGCGGAAGCTACGAGAAACTTCCGACGAGTCGTTCTGATCATATTTTTCCTTCCATCGAGGGGGTAGATCTAGTTAGATCTGGGTAGATCTGGGTCGTGCGGTACTTCTTGTGCGAGATATCTTACGAGCGCTGTGCCTTTACTTACTGTGACGCGACCGAAGCTTTTCTATCGGACCTTTCGGGGCCAGAAAGACGGTAAGGATCAGAAGCGCGCTCACAATTAAGTCAGGCAATAACGTGGCCACGCTCTCAGAACCGCTCCATCGATCTGCGACCAATGAGGCGATTTCGGGGATCGCGACCAGTGCTACTGATCCAATAATGACGCCTCCGAGGGTGTTTACGCCAGAGAGGACGGCGCCGGTTGCTAGGGAAAATGACAGCGCGAGCGGGAAAACGCTCGGGGAAACGTTATTTGTGGTCATCGCCAGCAGAGCTCCGGCCAGCCCGGCGATACCAGAGCTGACGGTAAAAGCCAGGACCTTGGAGCGGCCGATATTGATTCCGGATAGCTCTGCGGCTACTTCGTTGGTCTTAACTGCCCGCCAGGTGCGACCGTAGCGTGAGCGCAAAATATTTTGCACCCACCACATTGAAATTAGCGCAGCCAGTGTTGCAATCCAAAAAAACCATTTATATTGCGTGAATTCTGCGCCGAACGACATTGGTGGCCAACCGACATCGAATGAAATTCCTTGTTCGCCGCCAAGAATTGAGAATTGATTGGCTATTGAAGGAAGTCCAACTGCAAGCGCCAAAGTTGTACCAGCAAGATATGGGCCAGAAAGTCGCGCCGCAGCTGCGCCAAGGAGCGCGCCAAATAACGAGGTCGCAATTACTGCAACTACAAAGCAGAGCAAGAGCGGAAGTTTGAAGTTGATTTGCGCAATAGCTGCCGAATAAGCACCAACGGCAAGCAACGCACCATGTCCGAGTGAAATCTGACCGGAATAACCGGTCAGCAAAATTATCGAAGCAATTGCAACAACATAAACAGCAACCGTGGCTCCTTGGAAGGAACGCCACTCATCCACGATGTTACTTAAGATGTAAACCACAAGTGCGATTAGGGCAAAGCCGATAAAGCGATGCTTATTTGTGATCTGACGTTTATGCACGGCGACCACCTTTCGCTCCAATGATTCCTTGTGGGCGAAGAAGAAGAACCAAGATCAAAATTAGGAACGCCGCGAAGAAGACAAGTGATCCTCCGACATACATCAAAATAATTGACAAGATTATTCCGAGAGTTAAACCACCGAGAACGGCGCCAACTAAACTTTCGATCCCACCGATAACTGCTGCTACGAATCCAAATACCAAGAGCAAACTAAATTCAAAAGATTCAGGTGAGATAGAACCCGAACCGTTTGTTGTCTGCAAGATTCCCGCTGTTGCACCGGCGGCTCCTGAAATTGCCCAACCCACCGTGCGGATTAAATCGACGCGAACTCCAGCTAAGCGAGAAATCTCAGGTGCAAAGGATGAGGCGCGAAGTGATAAACCAAGGTTGGTGCGCTGGAAAATCAGCGTTAGAACGACCATTAATACAACAACTGTGCCAAGGATAAGTAGGCGCATTGGTGAGAGAGCGATGCTTTCTCCAGAGATAACAAAACCTTTATCCGAAAGCGGAGGCGTGATAACGCCGATGCGATCTCCGTAGATAAAGTTCAAAACGGTTTTGATTATCCCGAGCAACCCCAGTGTTGCAATAATCGGTAAGAAGATTTCTTGCTCTTTTTCACCTGATCGCTTTAGCAACGGACGCAGGAAGAAGAATTCAATCGCTGCCGAAAATATGGCGCCCGCAATCATCGCGATTGGAAGTGAGACCCAGAACGATCCGGTCTTTTCCAAAACAGCAGCACCGACAAATGAAGATGCGAGTGCAAGTCCACCTTGTGCAAAGTTGATCACCCGGGTACTGCGCCAAACCAGAACGATCGCGATCGCCATCAACGAATAGATAGAACCGGCAGTTATACCGATTAATAGAGTGTTAATAAATTGGAACATGGCTAGAACCCCAAATATGCAGCGCGAACTGCGGGGTCATCTTTGAGCGCTGCTGCGCTTCCGATCGCGGCGATTGATCCAAGATTTAAAACGATGCCAACATCTGCGATCTTTAACGCGCCCATAGCATTTTGTTCTACTAAGAGAACCGTTAGCCCCATTGCGGTAGTTAACTCGCGGATCGATTGGAAAATCTGCTCAATTACTAGCGGTGCTAAACCGAGTGATGGCTCGTCAAGTAAAAGTAACTGTGGTTTAGACATCATCGCGCGACCCAGCGCCAACATCTGGCGTTCTCCACCCGAAAGTGAATCTGCGCGCTGTGAAAGACGTTCGCCCAATCGTGGGAAAAGTTCGACAACTTCTTTCTTCGATTGAACTGCTTCCTTACGGTTGCGACGCCAGAGCGCACCTAGATCTAGATTTTCAGCAACGGTTAATTCAGGGATGACAGATTTTCCTTCACAGACATGTGAAATTCCATGGCGCACTAGCGCTTCGGGTTTTGAATGCAAAATATTGTGATCGCCCCAATGTGCCTGACCTTGGCTGGCTTTATTCAAACCAGACAGAGCACGAAGCAGGGTTGTCTTACCCGCGCCATTGGCGCCGATAACCGCAGCGAGTTGGCCCTTCTCGACTTTAAAGCTGACGCCGTGAAGTGCGCGGATTGCGCCGTGGTCGACGCTTAAATCTTTAATGGTCAACATCTACGCCACCCCGGTACCAAGGTAGGCGGCGATGACAGCAGGATCGCGACGTACTTTTTCAGCGTCGCCGCTTGAGATAACTTCACCGAAATTAAGAACGTATAAACGATCGCAAACTGTCATGACGACATCCATATGGTGCTCAACAATTAGCACTGACATCGTGGCCGTTAAGTTGCGAATTAGATTATTCATCCACTCGATATCTTGCGGACCAAGTCCACCTGCTGGTTCATCGAGCATCAAAATCTTTGGCTCAGAAACCAGCGCACGCGCAATAGCAACGCGCTTGGTATCGGGATAAGCCAAGGTATCGGCGCGACGATTTGCAAGGGTGCCGGCGTAAACGCGATCAAGTGCACGCATCGCCTTATCGCGCAAAATTTCTTCATCTTTTTTATTCGATCCAAGCGCTGCAGAGATCAAACCAGTCTTCGCTAACCTCTGCGCACCGACCATGACATTTTCTAAGACCGTTAGCTCTGGAAATAAACCAACGCCTTGCAATGTGCGTGAGATACCGAGATCAACTAATTCATCGGTGCGTGGCCAAGCACGATCTTTGCCATTTAATTCGAGGGTTCCAGAATCTGGTGTGACCAAACCACAGATCGCATTAAATAAAGTTGTCTTGCCCGCACCATTTGGCCCGATTACGCCAACTACTTCATTTGGGCGAAGTTCGAGATGAACATCTTGGAGAGCTTTGAGTCCGCCGAAGGAGATGCTGACTCCCTTTGCGTGCAACAGTGCGGCGCTCATAGTTCGTAGATTCTAGGCACACGCGGGCCAATTCGGGTGACAATCTCATAATTAATCGAACCTGAAGCCGCGCCCCAATCATCTGCCGTGTATTCGCCGTTGGTGCCAGTACTAAAAACTGTGACCCAATCCCCTGATTGAGCTGTTGATTCTGGGTCAAGATCAACAACGAATTGATCCATCGAAACGCGACCAATGATCGGTGCTTTCTTACCGTTGTAGGAAACACCCGCGCTCTGTGCGATACGTGGAATTCCGTCGGCATAGCCCATCGCAACAACGCCAAGTTTTGTTGCGCTCTTTGTAGTTGCAGTTGCACCGTAACCAACCGGACTGCCGGCAGGAACTTCTTTAACAAGATGGAGCTTTGCACGCAGGGTCATTGCAGGGACAAGGCCAAGTTTTTCTGAAGATCCTAAAGTTTTCACATCAGGAGAAAGTCCGTACATCGCAATGCCAGTGCGCACCATGTCGAAAGCAGATGCGTGATCCATCAAAGTGGCAGCAGAGTTAGAGAGGTGGCGAATTAAATTATTGAAACCAAATGATTCAAGGGTTGCCACCATCTTTTTAAAGCGGGTTAACTGTTCGAGGTTCTGAGGTTGACCTGGTTCATCGGCGCGAGCGAAATGTGAAAATATTCCGACAATCTCTACACCTTGTATATGGTGGGCATCAATCTCACTCCACTCGTTTAAGAAACCACCGCGCGTCATGCCAGTATCAACTTCTAAATGAACGCGTGGCCGCTTAGCGCCTTTGACTGCGCCAACTTCAGCGAGTGTCTTAAGCGATGCCACTGCTACATCAATATCGTTATCGACGGCGCTTTGGAAATCTGATCCTGGTGGAACAAGCCAGGCCAAGATTGGTGCAGTAATTCCAGATGTGCGAAGGGCAATCGCTTCTTCAAGAAGTGCAACACCTAACCAGGTGGCGCCGCCTTCTAGGGCT
>WLLM01000036.1 GCA_009700715.1 Actinomycetota bacterium | reverse complement strand
TGCTCGGCATCTAGAAAAACGCGTTGTCCTTCTTGACGAAGGTGGGTAACTGAATCGCGGATCATCGCGAGATTTTCTTCAAGAGTTGTCTTAAGCGCAAGATCTACGTGGCGATCAAATGACTTTGCCACCAAAGTAACTGCAGGAGCACCGCTATCGCGAAGTGCGCCAAGTAATACATCATCGGCAGCTTTCGCGTTTGGGCGGCGTGTGGCGCCAAATGCTACGAAAGTTGCGTTCTTAAGCTTTAACTCTTTCTTGGCAAGTGCGAAGAATTCAGTGTCCTTTGGGTTAGCTCCTGGCCAACCGCCTTCAATAAAACCAACACCTAGATCATCTAAGTGGCGTGCGATGGTGAGCTTGTCGTGAACCGAAAGATTCAAGCCCTCTTGTTGTGCGCCATCGCGCAAAGTGGTGTCGTAGATATGGAAAGCATCAGATATTGTCATTAGATAACTCGCTTAACCCAACCATGCTTATCAGCAGTTGTACCGTGCTGAATTGCAAGTAAGTGATTGCGAATCTGCATCGTGATTGCGCCAGGTTGTCCATCGCCGGTAACCCAAGTACCCATTGCACTCTTGGCTTGACCAACTGGAGAAACCACCGCTGCGGTTCCGCAAGCAAAGATTTCGGTGATCTCACCGGATGAAACACCTTCGCGCCAGTCGTCGATAGAGAGCATTACTTCATCAGTCTTGTAACCAAGATCTTTAGCAGCAGAAAGAATTGAATCGCGAGTGATACCTGGCAATAAAGTTCCAGTTAACTTTGGTGTAATAACGGTTGCATCGGCGCCTTTACCCTTTACGAAGTAAAGGTTCATGCCGCCCATTTCTTCAATCCACTTACGTTCTTTGGCATCGATCCAAACAACTTGATCGCAACCTTCTTTTGCAGCTGCTTTCTGTGCGACAAGGGAAGCCGCGTAGTTTCCGCCGCACTTTGCTTCACCCGTTCCACCTTGCGCAGCACGGACGTATTCTGTTGAGATCCAAACAGATACAGCCTTTGATGGATCAAAGTAAGCGCCAGCTGGCGTTGCGATAAGAATGTAAGTTGCTTTATTTGATGGACGAACGCCTAAACCAACTTCGGTTGCGATCATAAATGGGCGGATGTACAAAGATTCGCCAACTTTATTTGGCACCCAACCAGCATCTTGCTTTACAAGAGTTTCAACTGTTTCTAAAAAGAGCGCCTCTGGCATTTCTGGAAGCGCTAAACGAGCGGCAGATTTTGCAAAGCGACGGGCATTTGCTTCAGGACGAAATAACGCGATACCGCCATCAGGTTGGCGATAGGCCTTCATTCCTTCGAAGATCTCTTGCCCGTAATGGAAGACAGCAGTTGCTGGATCGAGTGAGAGCGGACCATAAGGAATTAGCTCTGGTTCAGCCCAGCCACCATCTTGCGTCCACTCGCAGATAACCATGTGGTCGGTGTAGTACTTACCAAATCCGCCTTCAGCAACCAAGGCATCGCGAGTCGCGGCATCTTTAGCGTTGGGATTTAGTGTTATCTTCATTTTAAAGTTGCGCGAGTAGCGCATCTCCGATTTCTGTAGTGCTTCGCTTCTTATCTGCACGAACAAGTAAATCAGCATTTACCGCAGCTTCGATTTCGTGAGCGGCATCTGCAAATCCCAAGTGATCCATCATCATTGCAACCGACATAACAGTTGCTGTTGGGTCGGCTAAATTCTTGCCAGCGATATCTGGTGCTGAACCGTGTACTGGCTCAAACATCGAAGGAAATGCGCCGGTTGGATTGATGTTGCCAGAGGCAGCAAGACCAATTCCACCGCAGATTGCAGCAGCGATATCGGTCAAGATATCTCCGAATAAGTTATCGGTTACGACGACATCAAAACGTTCTGGGTTGGTAACGAAGAACATTGATGCGGCATCAACGTGAAGGTAATCAGTTGTTACACCTGGGAACTCTTTGGCAACTTCATTGAAGGTGCGCGTCCAAAGACTGCCAGCGCGAGTTAAGACATTGTTCTTGTGAACAAGAGTTAACTTCTTGCGATCGCGCTTTTGGGCGCGCGCAAAAGCATCACGAATTACTCGCTCAGCACCGCGGCGGGTATTTAGAGATTCTTCTGTTGCGATTTCTGCATCGGTTCCTTCAGCAAGAACTCCGCCGGCGCCAACGTATGGGCCTTCAGTTCCTTCACGAACCACGATGAAATCGATTGGCGCCTTTGTAGCAAGTGGGCCAGTTACTCCTGCGCGCAAAATTGCTGGACGTAGATTTACGTAGTGATCAAATGCGAAACGGAGTTTTAGAAGTAATCCGCGTTCAAGCACGCCGCTTGGAACAGTTGGGTCTCCAACAGCGCCAAGCAAGATGACGTCGGCTTTAGCGAGCTCTGCCAGAACTGAATCAGGGAGAACTTCACCGGTGCGATGCCAATAACCTGCACCGAGATCGTATTCAGTCTTGGTAAAAGTTACGTTGTGCTTAGCAGCGACCTTATCGAGAACGCGAAGACCTTGGGCAACCACTTCTGGCCCAATGCCATCGCCGGCGATAACGGCAAGATTTATATTCTTCATCTCAATCTCTCTATTAATTCACTAAGGTAACTGTGCGAACGAGATCGGCACCTGTCTCTTTTGCAACGGTCGAAACGATTGCATCTGTGACTGGTGAATCTACGGTGATTGCCATTAGGGCTTCTCCCCCGGCGCTGGCGCGAGCAACCTGCATTCCCGCAATGTTGATTCCCGCTTTACCAAGTGCATTTCCGACCGCGCCGACTACGCCTGGGCGATCTGCGTAACGCAAGAAGAGCAAGTTATCGGTTGGTGGAAGATCGAGATCAAATCCATCAATTGCGATAATTTTTTCGACTTTGCGAATTCCCATTAATGTTCCGTCAACGGTGATCGACTTTCCATCGCGAAGTGCACAGTGAAGTGAAATCATGCTGCGATATTCTGGGCTAACTGGATCGCTATCAGCAGATGAAGTGATGCCACGTTCTGCCGCAAGTCCTGGAGCATTTACATATGTAACTTCTTCAGCACCTGTTGCAAGCAGTGCGCCCTTGAGCGCGCTAATCGCCAAAATTGATGAATCATGTTCAGAGATATCTCCGCGAACATGAACATCGAGATTTGTTGGGAGTTCGCCAGCGATGGCAGTTGCGATCTGCGCCATCTTTTCAACGAGTGGAAGAGATGGACGAATTTCTTCGTGAATAGCTCCGCCCTTTACGTTGACTGCATCAGGTACAAGTTCGCCAGCAAGTGCTTTACGAACTGAAACTGCAACTGCGATTCCGGCGCGCTCTTGAGCCTCATCAGTTGATGCGCCCAAGTGTGGGGTAGCTACAACTTGATCAAGTTGGAAGAGCGGTGAATCTGTGCAAGGTTCGGTGACATACACATCAAGACCTGCACCCGCAACGCGACCTTCAACAATTGCATCATGTAGAGCAGTCTCATCGAGAACTCCACCACGTGCAGCGTTGATTATGCGAACTGAAGGCTTAACTTTCTTAAGCGCTTCTACACCGATCAAGTTTGCAGTCTCTTTAGTCTTTGGCAAGTGAATGGTGATGAAATCGCTTCGGGTTAGAAGCGTGTCTAGATCAACTAATTCAACTCCAAGTTGAGCGGCACGTGCTGGCTGAAGGTATGGGTCGTAAGCAACGACGTTCATACCGAATGCCTGCATGCGATGAGCAACTAACTGGCCAATGCGACCGAAGCCAACGATGCCGAGAGTTTTTTCGAATAACTCAGCGCCTGTGTACTTAGAGCGCGCCCACTTGCCATTGCGAAGAGCCGCATGAGCAGGTGAGATAAAACGTGCTGAAGCTAGCAATAAAGAGATTGCAAGTTCTGCCGCAGAGACAATATTTGAAGTTGGTGCGTTAACGACCATTACGCCTGCAGTTGTTGCAGCAGGAATATCAACGTTATCTAAACCAACGCCAGCGCGGGCGATGACTTTCAATCCTTTTGCCGCACCAATTGCTTCTGCATCCATCTTGGTTGCAGAACGGATCAAGACCGCATCTACTCCTTTGCCTAGTTCGGCAAGGAGTTCGGCACGGTTTGCGCCATCACAATTGCGTACTTCAAAATCCGGACCTAAAGCTTCTAGGGTCGCCGGACTAAGTTCTTCAGCTATTAATACAACAGGTTTAGCCACGCGCCGCGCTTCCTTCTCTGTAATCATCTTTATTTGAAGTCTTGATCCAGCTAAACATCTTGCGAAGTTCGCGGCCTACAACTTCAATTGGGTGAGCTTCACCCTTTGCGCGAAGCGCTTTAAATTCTGGTGCGCCAGCTTCTTGATCGTCAATGAAGCGCTTTGCAAATGCTCCAGATTGAATATCAGCAAGAACTGCCTTCATATTCTCTTTAACACTTGGATCGATAACGCGTGGACCAGAGACATAATCTCCGTATTCAGCGGTATCAGATACTGACCAACGCTGCTTTGCGATTCCACCTTCGAACATCAAATCAACAATTAGCTTGAGTTCGTGGAGGCACTCGAAGTACGCAACTTCTGGTTGGTAACCAGCTTCTGTAAGTGTTTCGAAACCGTACATAACTAGTTGTGATGCGCCACCGCAGAGAACTGACTGCTCACCGAATAGATCTGTTTCGGTCTCTTCAGTAAATGTTGTGAGGATTCCGCCTGCGCGAAGTCCACCGATTGCCTTGGCGTAAGAAAGTGTTAGTGGCCATGCGTTACCTGTTGCATCTTGCTCAACAGCAACGATTACTGGAACTCCACGTCCACCGGCGTATTCGCGACGAACCAAGTGTCCAGGACCCTTTGGCGCAACCATACAAACATCAACATTTGCAGTTGGCTTGATGTAACCAAAACGGATATTGAAACCATGACCGAAGAAGAGGGCATCGCCATCTTTTAGGTTAGGCAAGATTGAATCGGTGTATACGTGGCGTTGCAAGTGATCTGGAACCAAGATCATGATCACAGTTGCCTCTTTAACAGCATCTGCAACAGAAACTACGCGAAGGCCTTCTGCCTCTGCCTTAGCGCGTGAAGCTGAACCTTCTTTAAGACCGACTCGTACGTCTACTCCTGAGTCGCGCAAGTTAAGTGCGTGCGCATGACCCTGTGAGCCGTAACCGATGATCGCGACTTTGCGACCCTGGATGATTGATAGATCTGCATCCTCTTCGTGATACATCGTTGCCACGGTATTTCTCCTTAGTTTTGGTAATCGGGTTGGGTGTCGTGAATTTCTTTAACTTTGCCTGTCACATCTTTAATGGATATGACGCTGACAAGTTTGTCGAGCTGAGCAATTACTTGCTCGAGAGAGTGGCCTTCTACAGCTACTCCAATAATCATCTTTGAGATCGATGAATCTTCAGTTGGTCCAACGTTGAGAGTTTCGATGTTGAATGCGCGGCGTGAAAAAAGGCCTGCCACGCGAGCGAGAACTCCTGGTTCGTTTTCAACTAGAACTTCAAGAGTGTGTTGACGGCGATTAGTAGTCATTAGAGCTCCTGTGAATCCCAGTCAGGCGCAGTAGCGCGAGCGATCATGATTTCATCATTCGATGTTCCGGCAGCGACCATTGGCCAAACCATGGCATCGCGATGAACTCGGAAGTCGACAACAACTGGTTGGTCATTGATCGACATCGCTTTTTCGATTGTCTTATCCAAATCCTCAGGGCGATCGCAAGAAAGACCAACGCAACCCATCGCTTCAGCAAGCATTGGGAAGTTAGGAACGCGCTTTGATTCGAGGTTTGTATTTGAGTAACGACCTTCGTAGAACAAGGTCTGCCACTGGCGAACCATGCCGAGAGATTCGTTATTGATGATTGCAACTTTGATAGGAATATTGTTTAGCGCGCATGTAACAAGTTCTTGATTCGTCATTTGGAAACAACCGTCGCCATCAATTGCCCAAACAGTTGCTTCTGGTGCGCCGACCTTTGCACCCATGGCAGCTGGTACTCCGTAACCCATCGTGCCTGCACCACCGGAGTTAAGCCAAGTGCGTGGATGTTCGTAAGAAATAAATTGTGATGCCCACATTTGATGTTGACCAACGCCGGCGGTAAAAATGGTGTCGGTCCCAGATATCTGTCCGATTCGTTGGATTACATGTTGCGGTGACAATGAACCATCTTCTGGTTGGTCATAACCCAATGGATATGTCGCTTTAAGTGAATTCATTTGGCGCAACCAAGTTGAAAGATCTGGTTGGCTCTTTGCCAGTGCGGCTTTTAGCGCAGGAATAAGAGCTGAAATTGCTTCTTTAACATCTGCAACAACTGCAACATCTGCATGGCGATTCTTACCAATTTCCGCAGGATCGATATCTACATGAAGAACTTTTGCGTTCTGCGCGAATGTTGAAAGCTTTCCGGTAACGCGATCGTCGAAACGTGCCCCTAAAGTTATTAATAAATCGGCCTTTTGAAGTGCAGTAACAGCTGCAACAGTTCCGTGCATTCCAGGCATACCCATATGCAATGGGTGTGAATCCGGGAATGCACCGCGCGCCATTAGGGTGGTAACAACGGGAGCTCCGAGAAGCTCTACCAGCTGACGAAGTTCTTTATGAGCATTAGCTTTAATAACGCCGCCGCCAACATAGAAAACCGGCTTTGAAGACTGTGCGATGAGCGCAGCTGCATCAGTGATCGCCTGCGCATCAGGGGTTGTCTTTGGGTTGTAGCCAGCAAGTTTGATCGAAGTTGGCCAGTTAAAAGTGGTCATCTTCTGTAAAGCATCTTTAGCAACGTCTACGAGTACCGGACCTGGACGACCTGTTGTTGCGATGTGGAATGCCTCGGCGATAACGCCAGGTATTTCATCAGGATTAGTAACCAAATAGTTGTGCTTAGTAAACGGCATGGTGATTCCGCGAATATCGGCTTCTTGGAATGCATCTGTACCAATAGCCGCAGATGGAACCTGGCCAGTGATTGCAACTAGTGGAACAGAATCCATTGCCGCATCCATTAAAGGTGTAACTAAGTTTGTGGCTCCAGGACCAGAAGTAGCGATACATACGCCGGCGCGACCGGTAACTTGCGCATATCCAGTTGCTGCGTGACCTGCGCCTTGTTCGTGGCGAACCAAGATGTGGCGAATAGTTGAATCAAAGATCGGATCGTAAGCAGGAAGAATCGCGCCGCCTGGCAATCCGAACATCACATCTACATTGGCTGCTTCTAGGCTTTTCACCAATGAAGTAGCTCCTGTCATTGCTGTGCCGTTGGCCGTTGGAATGTGCGCCATCTTCTTACTCCTTTCCGTACTCTCGTTTTATTTCTGCAATTCATTTCTGCAATT